>JAYRLO010000200.1:0-5616 GCA_041905215.1 Aeromonadaceae bacterium | reverse complement strand
AGACGATCGGCATCGCCACCCTGCATCCAGCGGCAGGCCAATTCGACCAGGAGCGGGCTGATCATCCAGCTGGCACCCCGGATGGCCTGGCTGGCCGCCGTCTTCAGGGCCGCTGGCACCAGCATGTAGCCAATTCGTAGCCCGGCACTGGTCCCTTTAGAAAAGCTGCCCAGGTAGATGACGCGCTCGGGAGCCAGATTGACCAGGGCGGGGGGACGTTGTTGGGGCAACAGCCCATGGACATCATCTTCGATGACCCAGAGTTGATAGCGCTCGCAGATCGCCAGTATGGCTTGCCGACGCTCGCTGCTCATGATGGCGGTGGTCGGGTTTTGCAGTGTCGGAATGAGATAGATCGCCCGGTAGAGTCCGGTCTGGCAGGCTTTCTCCAGTGCCTCGGGGAGCAGTCCCTCGCCATCCATGGCCAGCCCTTTCAACTGCAAATGGAGCGGCTGCGTCAGGGTGTTAAGTCCTGGGTAGGTCAACCCCTCGCACAAGAGGGTTTCACCGCTTAATCCCAGAGTCAGCAGACTCAGCAGCAGGCCATTCTGAGCGCCGTAGTTGAACAGCAGGCGCTCTGGAGCGGCGGCTATGCCGTGGTGGTGTAGCCAGTCGCTGGCGCGCTGGCGTTGAGATAAACCACCTTCGGCACTGTCATACTCCATCAGGGCGTTGATCTGGCCAGGCTCCTGCATCAAGGCCTGCATGGTCTGCATGAACGGCTCGGTTCTATCCATGGCAATTGGCAAGTTTTGCCATAACTCGATCCGCTCCGGGTTGGATTGCCGGATATGCCAGGCCTGTGCCTGATTCCCCTTGTCGCAGACATAGGTCCCGGAGCCGACGCGGCCTTGCAGCAATCCCAGGTGTTCGGCTTCGCTGTAGGCGCGAGTCACGGTGCCCACGGTCACGCCGAGGCGATCCGCCAGGGCGCGGTGTGTGGGCATGCGCTGACCGGCAGGCAGAGAGCCACCGGCGATATCCTCACGGATTGCATCCAGCAGTTGACGGTAGAGTGGCCCCTGGCCACTAAGCTGAGGCGTCCAGATTGTCATGGTGACAATAAATCCATTGATCATTAATTGTCGCCATATTACCGTGCATTTGTGCCGTTAAACAGCACAAATATGAACTCATCTCTACTTTGTATCGATACAATTTGCATCCGGATGCGTTTCTTTTCGTCAAGGAGACGCTGTTATGGCGATTGAATGGATTTTACCCCTGGCTGGATTTGCCTGGGTGACCTGTATTACCCCGGGGCCGAACAACATTCTGCTCACCGCTTCGGGTGCGCGCTTCGGCTTTCGTCGCACCGTGCCGCATGTGCTGGGGATCTCGGCGGGTATGGGGCTGATGCTGATGCTGGTGGCCATGGGGCTCGGGGCCCTGTTTGCGCAGTGGCCACTTCTGCAGACTGTGCTGCGACTCCTGGGCTCTGGCTATCTGGTGTGGCTAGGGGTTGTGATCGCCCGCTCGGCGCCGTTGACCGCTGGGCAGACTGATTCGGGGGGCGAACAACAGGCCCCGTGGGCTCTCCATCAGGCGGTGCTGTTTCAATTTATCAACCCGAAGGCCTGGCTGATGTCAATTTCGGCCATTGGCAGCTTCACCCTGCTTGGCGATCAGTATTGGTCGTCAGTGGTGCTGTTGATTGCCATCTTTTGTCTGATCTGCCTGAAGACCTGTTTGCTGTGGGCACAGTTTGGCGTCCAGGTTGGTCGCTGGCTGCGCACCCCCTTGGCGTGGCAGCGATTTAACCTCACCATGGGCTTGCTAACCGCCGCCTGTGTCGTGATGATATGGCGTTAATCGGCGGCTGATACGAATGATCCGCTGATATTTCGTCATGTGGTTCTGTATTCTGCTGGTGCCGCCGCTGGTTGAGGAGTTTTGTTGAATGGATATTTCCTGGTTTTTGCCGTTGCTGGGTTTTGCGTTGATCACCTGTGGTACCCCGGGGCCCAATAACATGTTGTTGACCGCGGCGGGTGCCAATCTGGGTTTTAGAGCCAGCCTGTCAACTCTGGTGGCGGTGGTCAGCGGTCTGAATCTCATCATGTTGGCGACGGCGCTGGGGTTGGGGGTGGTGTTCGCCTCGCAACCCTGGTTGCATCAGGGGCTGCGCATCATCGGTAGCGGTTACCTGCTTTGGTTAGCCTGGAAGCTGGCTCGGGCCGGTGAGCCTGGTGAGCGGCATGTCTCCGAGATGCCGCGTTGGTATCAGGCGGCCTTTTTGCAACTTCTCAATCCCAAGGGATGGTTCATGGCGCTGTCGGCTATCGGTGGCTTCACCTTGGCCGATCAGACCTATTGGCCCTCCGCCATTACCGTGTTGCTGACCTTTTTCGTGATGGGGATCCTCACCGGTGGTTGTTGGGTACTCTTTGGTGCTCAAATTCGTCGCCTGATCCAGACGGCAAAGGGGTGGGAGCGGTTCAATCTCTGTATGGGTCTGATGACGGCTGGCTGTGTTGCCATGGTCTGGTTGTGATTCGCTCATTTTCTGTGGTTGCGAGTTCGGGTTGATTGTTTAGTGTTTATGGCAAATCGGTGTAGAATTTGCGCCGATTTTTCGCCCTTTCCTGATAAGACGACTGTAATGACTCAATCGCAACACGACGCGGATCTTTTTGCGGATATCCGCCCTTACCATGATGATGAAGTTCCGGCCGCGCTCGAGCGGCTGATGGCCGATGATGAGCTGCTGGCGGCCATCGCCCATTTTCGTTTCCCGTCACTTTCCCGTTGGTTTGGCTGGTTGCTCAAGCCGCTGATCCGCTCTGCTTTGCAACGCCGTTGGTCTAAGGTGCGCAGCGTTCGCGATGTCCAGATGGAAGTCGCGCATTTCATGGAGCGCATGATTGCCAGCACCACGGATGGCGTGACCTACTCAGGGCTCGAGCAGTTGGACTCCGAGAAGGGTTACCTGTTCATCTCTAACCATAGAGACATCGCGATGGACCCGGCATTTGTCAATTGGGGTTTGTTCAAGTGTGGCCTGGAGACAGTGCGCATCGCCATCGGTGACAATCTGCTGCGCAAGCCCTGTGCCACCGAGCTGATGCGTCTGAACAAGAGCTTCATCGTCAAGCGCTCGGTCAAGGGGCCGCGCGAGATGATGAAGGCCTTCAATGAGTTGTCGGCCTACATTGCTCACTCGCTGGCCGATGGCCACTCCATCTGGATTGCGCAGAAAGAGGGGCGGGCCAAGGATGGGGATGACAAGACGGATCCGGCGATCCTCAAGATGTTCTACATGGCGGGCAAACAGCACAAGCGCAGCTTCGCCGAATATATGCAGAGCCTGAACATTGTCCCGGTGGCCATCTCTTACGAATTTGACCCGGGTGATGAGGCCAAAGCGCGTGAACTGGTTGAACGGGCGCAGAGTGGCAGTTACGAGAAGGGCGAATTTGAAGATATCGACAGCATCGTCTCCGGCATCGTCGGTATCAAGGGGCGAGTGCACGTCAGCCTGGGCAAGCCCTTGAGTGGCGATTATGAATCGCCCGAGGCTCTTGCTCTGGCCATCGATCAAGCCATCCACAGCCAATACCGTCTGTTCCCGAGCAATTTGCTGGCCGCAGGGCAATCAGATGGCGTGACGGCCGAAGAGCGGCAGCGTTTTGAATCCCGTTTGGCGGCGATGCCGAGCGAATTGCGCGATACGGTGCGAGCCATGTATGCCAAGCCGGTCGAGAACCGGGCCGCCTGTGTGGCAACCATGGCCGATGCTTGAAGATACAAGTATGGAGAATCCAGTGTGGCGGCGGGGCAACCTGCCGCCACTGGCCGTCAAGGCAGAACACTCCCTACCTGCTGCGTTATCTGAAGTGAATCGGACGTATAAGAAGGCTATGTCCCAGTTATGTGTTGATAGGTCCATCCATGTTGGCTTGGAGTCCGGATGAACACAGACACGTCGTTAATACTTCCCTGTAGCCTCGATGGCGGCATCCCTGCCGCCAACGGTCTGCTTTTCATCCAGACTCCATCCCCCTGACGTCCGCTACGGTGTCGACGTAGCAAGATTCTCAACAGGTCACTAGGACAGCGAAATAAAAAAGGCGAACCTATCGGTTCGCCTTTTTGCTATCCGGGAGCCTCTCAGGCGACGGCTTTGAGTGCGGCTTCATCGCTGTCCATCACGATGATGTTGGTGCGACGGAAGAAGTTGAACTCGGTCGCCGAGGCCCAGGTGTAGGCCCCCATCATGCGGCCGACAACCAGCTCACCCAGCTCCAGCTCTGGCAGCATGATCTCTTCGGCGATCACGTCGATGCTATCGCAGGTTGGGCCGGCCAGGACGGCAGGGAAGCGTTCACCCTTGGCATAGGGAGTGCTTTTCGGGTAGAAGACGTGGTCGAACAGTTGGCCGCTATAGCTGCCATACAGGCCATCATCCAGGTAGTACCAGGTGCGACCGAAGCGTTCGGCCTTGCCCATGACGCTGGCGATGGAGGTCATCGCCGGGGCTGAGATGAAGCGGCCTGGTTCGGCGATCAGACGAATACCGTCTGGCGTGTTCGCCAAAGCAGCGCGGATTGGAGCGCAGAAGGCGTGGATATCCAGCTCGCCACCGGCGTAGTCAACCGGGAAGCCACCGCCAATATCCAGGATCTGCAAGCCGAGGCCCTGTTCGGCCGTTTGCCGCAGCAGATCGTTGCAGGCCTCGATAGCCTCAACATGGCGCTTGGCGTTCGGCACCTGGGAGCCGACGTGGAACGAGAGCCCGACGACTTCAATGCCCATATCCTTGGCCTGGCGCAGCAGCGGCAACACCATCTCGGGGGTGCAACCAAACTTCTTGGACAGGTCTACCTTGGTTTCCGGATTCGGGAAACTGACGCGCAACAACAAACGGGCCTGCTGTTTGTAGGCGACAATTTTTTGCAGCTCGATGGGGTTGTCGAATACAAAGGTGTTACAGCCATAATCCAGCGCGTAGCGGATATCAGAGTCCCGCTTGATTGGATGGGTATGGATACATTCGTTCGGATTGATCTGCGCCTCGCGCATCAGATCGACTTCACCATTGGTGGCGAGGTCAAAACTGGCGCCTTCGCTCTTGAGTACTTCGATGACGCCCATATGGGGCAAGGGTTTAAGCGCATAATGCAGGGTCACGCCAGGCAGGGCGGCAACCAGAGAGCGGTACTGATGGCGCACGGCTGCCTGATCCAGGACCAGCAGGGGTGAGCCGTATTGGGCAACAAGGCCGCGGTAATCAATTCCTGAAACGAATTGGCTGTTCATCTTATGCAAACACCTCACAAAAGGGCCATGGCCCTGAACCAAGTTAACCTCTGACAACACACGGTCAGAGCGACGATATACACAAACGCGCGCATTATCGGGCATATGCCTGACTATGCAATAGTCACACTTATTCGTTCACTCGTTGGATGGTCATTTTTACCCCTGTGGGAGCATTTACGGCGGGGAGATCTGTGGTGATTTGGCTGAAAAATCTAATATCATCGACAAAATGAGCATTAATGCTTGTCGATCAGTCGGTTTTTGCGGCACGAAGAAGAATATTGTCGCAAAGTGAATTTCATGAATAAATTTGCTCAAAAAGATAAGCAAATCCGGGGGGTTTCGGTTTGGGAG
>JAYRLO010000199.1:0-5640 GCA_041905215.1 Aeromonadaceae bacterium | reverse complement strand
AGGCTCATCGACAGGCTGCCTGAACTGGGTGCCTGTTATCAGCTCAACCTGCAATTTCATCGCATCTTGCTCAGTCGTAGGTGCTGGCTGTCAATTGCTCCTAGTCAGCGGGAGCGGGCGTTGCGCAAACTGGGTAATCTATTGGCACCTGGTGGCGTACTGATCATTGCCCAATGCCACTGTGATGACCGTGATGCGTTGCCGCCTCCGTTGGATGAACTGGCGCCTTGGGCGCGTAAGTTTGGACTGACGCTGCAACCTCTGACGCTGGACGGCTCTGTGGTCCTGCAACTGCCGGATGATGGGAGCGGGGCACTGGCCTGCATCCGTCATATCGCCGTTAACGACAGCAAGAGCTCCACCTATAAGCTGGCATTGCTGCGCACTCTGGTGCGCATTGCCGATGCCCACCCAGGTGCGGTATGCGATCGTAGCGATGGTCGGATCGCTGTCTCGCTCGGGCTGGTGGCCCTGTACTGGATCCGGCTATTCAAGCGGTTGCTGGATGCGGATCTGCAACAAAACTCCAATACCAGCAAGGGGCTGGGTTTTGTCACGCAGCTGGGCTGGCAGTCGTTGGCCCATCTCAAGGCCGATGATTTTGCCGTTGGCGCTCTGTTTGTCGGCGAGCAGGCACTGGCACTGCAGCAGCTGTTTGCCGACACCATCAAGACCATGCAGGAGGGGCCGGTCACCTTCATCTATCAGGGCGACAAGCAGAATCGTCTCTTCACCATCGAGAAGGCTCCGCGCCGCAAGAGTAGCCAGAGCGTGCTGCTGGATCGGGCCTTCTTCGACAGTTTTGGCCTGTTCACCCTGAGCGAGGAGATGTGGAATTCGCTGCGCAGCTACGGCTGCTGGATTGAGCCTCTGCTGGTGCAGCAGTGGATTGCCCAGATGAAGCGATACCAGCGCAATATCGAGGCAAACCATTCGCTGGATTATTACCACGAGGCGCTGATCTGGCTGGAGCGCGAACACGATACGGCGCGGGTGCGGCAGCGAGTCGATGCTCTGGTACAAGAGGGGCACGCGGTTCGTTCAGTCTGGAGTGGTCATCCGCTGCAGAGTTATCAAGTGGACCACTGCCTGCCCTTTGCCTACTGGCCCAATAACGATCTGTGGAATCTGCTACCCGCCTCGGTCAGGGAAAATGGTAGCAAGAGCGATCGGGTGCCGAGTCGCACACGATTGAGCAAAGCCAGAGCGCACATCCTCGATTGGTGGCAACTGGCCTGGAGTGACGAGCGCGAGCGGCAGCAATTCTTTATCGAGGCCCATCTGTCCTTACCGAACATTCCGCGCCACTGCCGTAGCCATGAGGAGGTGTTTGAGTCGATGCAGGATCAGATCCTGGGTGTCCGCCAACGGCTGCAAGTCGGCGAGTGGTAGCTCTATTTTAAAAACAAAGAGATAACACGAGGATAAAAATGGATTTTAACCCGTTATATGAGCCTCTATTCCAGATAGCCAAGTGGTTGGTGCCCCTGCTGCTGATTATCGGGCTGGTGAAAAGTCCCTGGTTCAAGGGGCTGATGGGCGAATTTGCCGTTAATCTGGCCATCAGGTTGCGGTTGGATAAGGACACCTACCACCTCATCAAGAATGTCACCTTGCCGACCGAGGATGGAACCACCCAGATCGATCATGTGATCGTCTCCGTTTATGGCGTATTCACGGTTGAGACCAAGAATATGAAAGGCTGGATCTTCGGCGGCCAACACCAGAAAAACTGGACCCAGAAGATCTATCGTCGCAACCACTGCTTCCAGAATCCGTTGCATCAGAACTACAAACATACCCGTACCCTGCAGTCACTGCTCGGGCTTAGTGATGAACAGATATTCTCGGTGATTGCTTTTGTGGGCGATGCCACCTTCAAGACGCCGATGCCGGAGAATGTCACCCGCGGCAATGGTTTTCTTCGCTTTATCAAGGCTCGAACCACAGCGGTTCTCACGCCCGAACAGGTACAGACGATCATCGACACGATCGAAGACGGTCGTCTGGCGCGCAGTTTTAAAACCCATCGCGACCATGTCGCTCATGTCAAAAGCATCGTCGCCGAGAAGACCTCCGCGCCAGCCTGTCCTAAGTGTGGCAGTACCATGGTCTCACGGACCGTCAAGCGTGGAACCAACGTAGGTAATACCATCTGGGGATGCCCCCGTTACCCCGCCTGTCGTGGGTTGGTAACACTGGATTAACCCAACACCTGATACTTCAGCACATGAAACCTGCCGCTGCGGTCGATTTCACCGGGGAGCAGGGTGAGGGGGGCGCTAAAGCCGGGCATGTTGGTGACCAGGGTGTGGAACTCGCCGTTCTCGCCGCACGGGTCGACATCGGGAGGCAGTTCGGCCAGCAGGTCGGCATCGAAGCGGCGGCCACAGAAGCGGCCATCACACTGGCTGGTGTCGATGGTGATGAGGTGGGTGGTGATGCCACGCTGCAGGATCTCGCGGGCCAAGTCGGCCGGGTTATCGCCGAGCAGCGGAAAGAGGCACTGCCAGCCGGCGGGTTCGATGTAGCTGCGGCGGTAATCGGCAATGCCGTTGTGGAACATGTCGCCGAAGGCCACGGCATCTATCTGCAGGCCACTGCGGCGCAGACCGTGGACCACGCACTGCTGGTAGACGGGGTTGGGCGGGAACACCTCCGGCAGTTCAATCGTGATAAGCGCCAGCCCGAGACGCTGGGCTTGGAGTCGCACGACCTGCAGCGGCGTGTTCTGGTAGGGAACGCCATCTGCCACATGGGTGGTATAGAGGCCGACGACTTCGTAGTTCGGATCATCGCGCAGGCGCAGCAGGCTGAGGGCGGAATCCTTGCCGGAAGACCAACTGATGACGGTGCGAAGCGGGGGCTGGGAGGGGGACATGACGGCTCCTTGCGATATGCGACGCGGCTCATGCTAGCGGCAAGTAACCAAATGAGGAAGCGATGGGATGTTGTTTCCCTACAGAGCCAAGATAGAAACAGGCGTGTGGCAACCAAGGGGTGGTTAAAGGTCATATCTGATACCCGATTGAAAACTAACGAGTGCGTCGGGATATTTCTTTGTCATAAAAAATTCATTTTGTACCCTGTATCACAGGAATAAATGCTCCAATTTGATGCGTATTGGCATAAGCTGTGCGGGCTTACCGTCTGCAGGACGGAATGCGTATGAGAGCCTCAACGCTGACCCACCCAAAGAGCGTGGATGCGTAGCCGTCATCGATTTTGTTTACTCGCCAGCCAGAAAAACAGATGAATTTTTTAAACACCACCTTACGACAGGCTATCCCCTATTCTCGTGGTCAGCTGCTGTTGCGCTGGCCATCGGGACTTTTGTTCCTGCTGGCCTGGTTGATTAATATGTCGCTTGGCTACGAATTGTGCCTGCTGGATACGGTGGGCTTCTTCTGTTTGCTGTCTCTGCTGCGCCGACTCTCGTGGCGAGCATTCAAATACACGCTGCTCATCTGCAGTGTGGTGGCTGCCTGCTATTTTCCGTTTGGCCGGACTTACGGTGCGCCGAACTTCAATAGCATTCTTTCTCTTTACTCCTCGAATCCAGGGGAGGCGGCCGAAATCTTGCGCGTTTTCCCGCTCTGGTACTATCTGGTTTCCCTGAGCATTCTGGGCGGGGCTGTGTTGTTGTTGAAACGCACGAAGCGAGTGTATCCACGGTGGTCTGTGTATCACACCGCATTGCTGGTGCTATTTTTGGCGATTTCGCTGTGGCGACCGCTCACCATTTTTCACAGCAAAGGCTCGTTTTCTTTGCTGAATGTCAGCTATCCGGTGGTTCGTTTCGTCAAAGATCTCACCCTCATCAATATGACCGTGCATGCCGAACATCAGCGCATGCAAGAGTTAGCAACCCTGCAGGATAACTGGCACGTCGTGGCTGCAAAACCGGCACATCAGCTGTACGTGTTGGTGATCGGTGAAAGTGCCCGGCGTGATGCCTTGGGGGCATTTGGCGGCCGCTGGAAGAACACGCCATTTATGAGCCATGCCAATGGCGTGCTGTTCAACAATTATCTCTCTGCTGCTTCATCAACCCAGCAATCCTTGGGGTTGACGCTGGCTCTGGCTGGAAACGATGGCCAGCCGCAATACCAAAACAACATAGTGACACTGGCAAAACGGGCTGGATTTAAGACCTATTGGTTATCCAACCAGGGGCAACTGGGCCGTTACGATACGGCCATTGCCAGTATCGCCAAGCGAGCGGATATCGTTCATTTCATGAAAGACGGTAATTTCTTTTCGCAAGATACCCAGGACATGGATCTGTTGAAATTTACCGATGAGGCTCTGAGTGATGAGTCCAACGCGCCCAAGCTAATTATCTATCACCTGATCGGTTCGCATCCGAAAGCCTGTGAACGCACTCAGCATCGCTATGAGGTCTTTGTGAATAACGAAGAAATCTCCTGCTACCTCTACAGCATCACCCAGACGGACAGTTTTCTGGCCGCGTTGCACCAGCAACTGCAAGAGAGCAGCAAGAGCTTTTCGATGATCTACTTCTCCGACCACGGCCTCTCGTTCAAAGAGCGAGGTACAAGATCCGAATATCTGTCGCATAACGACCAGTTTCAGCAAAACTATCAAGTGCCGCTGTTTATGATATCCAGCACGGATAAGCATCAACGCCGGATCCAGGCGAAGCGTTCGGCGAATGATTTCATGGGGTTATTTTCTGAATGGAGCGGGATCCGCAGCCAGGAGGTGGAGTCCAACTACCACTTCATTTCGGAGCAAGTGGCACCGCCCATCCATGTCACTGATTTCACTTTGAGCCAAGTGGATTACAGCCAACTGCCGCAGGATCCCTTCGTTGTGTCTCGCTCTTCTCGCACAAGCCACGGATTGCGGACCGCGCAGCATTGAGGCCGTCCGAGGGGTTGCGTTGGATTCAGCGGGGGAAACTGGAAAACCGTAGGCTCAGACACCGTGCCGAAGGAGTCTGAGTAGCCACGCAGTGCCCCACCACGAATAACACCAGTATCAATGAAGCAAAAAAAAGCCCTGAAAAATCAGGGCCTTAAGTATTGGTGGAGCTGGCGGAGTGTGACACCCACGTATGTTAAAAAACATTATAAATCAAAATGACACCTTGATTTATGCCAGTCTAAAAATTGTAACCCTGCAGTATGACACCACAAGCCGGACGCCAGTTCAACTCCCTGCTGGGCCTGTTGCTGAGCAAGCCGGTGCCTGGAATAGCTTGCTGTTTCAGCGGGTTCGGCTAATTTCACCCTTCATTTTGTTTGTCAGGCTGCCAGGAAACCAGCTCCCCTGGCGGATCCGTTCCTGCACTTTTTTTTGATATTGTTCCGGAGTGAGTACCTTTGGGGTCTTGTGCCTGGTGCTGTTGCAATGTCTGCAGGCGGCCACAATATTTTGCAACTGGTTGGTGCCGCCATCTCCTTTGGGATGAAGATGCTCACCCGTGCATTGCAGTAGGTGAACCTGGGACTGGCTCAAGCCAAACTGGTTGATAAAAGCTGATGGGGAGGATTCCCACATGGGAAGCCCACAGTAGTAACAGCGGAATGATTGTCGAATGGCGGCTTGGTGGCGTTGTTTGGCGATGCTTGTCATGGTCAGAACCTCAATCAATTTGATATTGAAGTCCGTGAC
>JAYRLO010000198.1:0-5651 GCA_041905215.1 Aeromonadaceae bacterium | reverse complement strand
CGGCGGCAGATCATACAGGTTCTTGTCCATGGCTTCGCCCGGATGGATCTTGTTGATGATACCGTCCAGACCAGCCATCAGCTGAGCCGCAAACGCCAGGTATGGGTTGGCAGCCGGATCCGGGAAGCGAACTTCGATACGACGGGCCTTCGGGCTCGGTACCAGCGGGATACGGATAGAGGCAGAGCGGTTGCGGGCAGAGTAGGCCAGCATAACCGGTGCTTCATAACCCGGAACCAGACGCTTGTAGGAGTTGGTGGTCGGGTTGGCGAAGGCGTTGATAGCCTTGGCGTGCTTGATGATACCGCCGATGTAGAACAGAGCCAGTTCAGACAGGCCTGCATACATGTCGCCAGCGAACAGGTTTACACCGTCCTTGGCCAGGGATTGGTGGCAGTGCATACCAGAACCGTTGTCGCCAAACATCGGCTTCGGCATGAAGGTTACAGTCTTGCCGTAGGCGTGAGCGACGTTATGGATGACGTACTTCTGAACTTGAACTTCGTCAGCCTTCTTGGTCATGGTGTTGAAGCGGGTCGCGATTTCGTTCTGACCAGCAGTCGCCACTTCGTGGTGGTGAGCTTCAACAACTTGGCCCATCTCTTCCAGGATCAGACACATGGCTGAACGCAGGTCTTGAGAGGAGTCAACCGGAGCAACTGGGAAGTAACCACCCTTAACGCCAGGACGGTGACCCTTGTTACCACCTTCGTATTCGGTAGCAGAGTTCCAGGCAGCTTCTTCGGCATCAACCTTGAAGAAGGAACCGCCCATGGTGTTGCCGAAACGGACGTCATCAAAGATGAAGAATTCTGGTTCCGGTCCGAACAGGACGGTATCAGCGATACCGCTGGACTTCAGGAACTCTTCGGCGCGCTTGGCGATAGAACGCGGATCGCGATCGTAGCCTTGCATGGTAGCCGGTTCCAGGATGTCACAACGGATGATCAGGGTAGTCTCTTCGGTGAACGGATCCAGCAGGGCAGTAGTGGCATCCGGCATCAGCACCATGTCTGATTCGTTGATACCCTTCCAACCACCGATGGAAGAACCATCGAACATCTTACCGTCTTCGAAGAAGTCTGCGTTGATTTGGTGTGAAGGCACGGAAACGTGTTGTTCTTTGCCCTTGGTGTCGGTAAAGCGAAGGTCGACGAACTTCACTTCTTGTTCTTTGATCAGAGCCAGAACATTTGCTGCTGACATGCTAAATAACCTCCGGTGTCGTGGAAAACTGAAACTAGCGGCATAAACCTGTGTTCACTAGGTAAGCCAAAACTGTGCCAATAAAATAAATTCCTTAATTTACAAACAGTAATCGCTGTTTTGATGCTGGCTCACTAAAGAGGAGCACCAAAACGGTGAGTCATTGCGCGAATTTGGTGCTCTAAATTGGTGCAATAAAAACGCCCTTGCGACTACAAGGGGAATGATAATGTGAACTTCCCCAACAAGCTTCATTAAATTTGCTCGGAATATGCTAGGCAGATCACACGCTGGCGAGTAAAATGACCGCCCAATTTTTCCCCACTTGTTTTAGAGGCGAGGATGTTAGAGAAGCTCCGCAATATTGCCATTATTGCGCACGTTGACCATGGCAAGACCACACTGGTAGATAAGCTGTTACAGCAATCCGGCACCCTGGACCGTACCAGTGAAGGTCAGGAACGGATCATGGATTCCAACGATTTGGAACGGGAGCGCGGCATCACCATCCTCGCTAAAAATACCGCCATTCGTTGGAACGACTACCGTATCAATATCGTCGATACCCCCGGCCACGCCGACTTCGGTGGTGAAGTTGAACGGGTTATGTCGATGGTTGACTGCGTACTGCTGCTGGTGGATGCCGTTGACGGCCCCATGCCGCAAACACGTTTCGTGACCCAGAAGGCGTTCGCCCAAGGTTTGCGTCCCATCGTGGTCGTCAACAAGGTTGACCGTCCGGGTGCGCGTCCGGATTGGGTTATCGATCAGGTGTTCGACCTGTTCGACAACCTGGGTGCGACCGATGAACAGCTCGATTTCCCGATCGTTTACGCCTCTGCGCTGCAGGGCTATGCGACATTGGATCTGGCGAACCCGTCTGACAACATGGATCCGCTGTTCCAGGCCATCGTGGACTTCGTTGAACCGCCGAAGGCTGATCCGGAAGGCGAGTTCCAGATGCAGATCTCCCAGCTCGACTACTCCTCTTACGTAGGGGTTATCGGCATCGGTCGTATCACCCGCGGTAAGGTGAAGCCGAACATGCAGGTGACCGTTGTTGGCGCCGATGGCAAGACCCGTACCGGCAAGATTGGCCAGGTGATGGGTTACCTCGGCCTGCAACGTACCGAGACTACAGAAGCGCAAGCCGGTGACATCATCGCAATTACCGGTCTGGGTGAACTGAAGATCTCCGACACCATCTGCTCTAACGCTGCGGTTGAGGCCTTGCCTCCTCTGTCTGTTGATGAGCCGACCGTGACCATGACCTTCCAGGTTAACACCTCACCGTTCGCCGGTAAGGAAGGGAAGTATGTGACCTCCCGTAATATCCTGGAACGTCTGCAGAGCGAGCTGGTGCACAACGTGGCACTGCGTGTCGACAATACTGATGATCCGGACAAGTTCCGTGTCTCTGGTCGTGGTGAACTGCACCTGGGCATCCTGATCGAAAACATGCGTCGCGAAGGCTTCGAGCTGGCGGTTTCCCGTCCAGAAGTCATCATGCGTGAAGAGAACGGTGTGAAGATGGAACCGATGGAGACTCTGACTGTCGACATCGAAGACCAGCACCAGGGTTCTGTCATGGAGAAGCTGGGTGAGCGTAAGGCTGATCTGCGTAACATGGTGCCGGATGGCAAGGGTCGCGTTCGTCTGGATTATCTGATCCCGGCTCGTGGCCTGATTGGCTTCCAAACCGAGTTCATGACTCTGACTTCAGGTACCGGTCTGCTGTACCACACCTTTGAATGTTACGGTGATTACAAGGGTGGCTCTATTGGTCAGCGTCAGAACGGCGTGTTGATCTCGAATGCGACCGGTAAGGCGCTGGGTTTTGCGCTGTTCAACCTGCAGGAACGTGGCCGTCTGTTCATCGAACACGCGACCGAAGTGTACGAAGGCCAGGTGATTGGTATTCACAGTCGTTCCAACGACTTGACCGTAAACTGCCTCAAGGGCAAGCAGCTGACCAACATGCGTGCATCCGGTACCGATGAAGCCATTGTTCTGACCACGCCAATCAAGATGACTCTCGAGCAAGCGCTAGAGTTCATCGATGATGACGAACTGGTTGAAGTGACGCCGCAGAGCGTTCGGATCCGCAAGAAATTGCTGACTGAAATGGATCGCAAGCGTTACAACCGTACCGTGGGCAAAGACGAGTAATCTCGTTTTCCCCCGATTGAAAACCCCGCTTCGGCGGGGTTTTTTGTCTGGTTTATCAAGCCGTAAACTGGCATTCTCACGCTATGATCACACGAGAATGGAGTCTGTGATGCGGCTGTTGGCTGTTTTGATGCAACTGGGGGTTTGGCATCATGTTGCTGCTTTTACCCGGCTGTGCTGGCGACGGATCCAGGAGGATCGGCTCTCTGTCCTGGCTGGTCATCTGGCCTATGTGACCCTGTTATCCCTGGTGCCCTTGGTCACTGTGGTATTTTCCATCTTCTCGTTTTTTCCGATCTTTTCATCGGTTCGCCTGCAGGTTGAAGAGTTCATCTTTGCCAACTTTGTCCCGGCGGCTAGCGATGTCATTCACCATCACTTCTCCCGCTTCGTGGCGAATGCCTCGAAAATGACCTCCATCGGTGTCGTGGCGCTGGTGGTGGTGGCGCTATTGCTGATTTCGGCCATCGATCAGAACCTGAACCATATCTGGCGGAGTCGTGGCCAGCGACCGAAGATGACCACGTTTGCGGTCTACTGGATGATCCTGACGCTGGGCCCCCTGCTGGCTGGCGCCAGCATATTGGTCACCTCTTATGTCATATCGCTGCGAGTGTTCCATCATGTGCAGTTATTGAGCAATGCCGCTAACTTCATGTTGGGCATATTGCCGTTTTGTCTGTCGTTTTTCTGCCTGCTTCTACTGTTTGTGGCTGTGCCCAACGTCAAGATCCGTTGGCGGGATGCTCTGCTCGGGGCTTCGGTTTCGGCCCTGTTACTCGAAGGGGCCAAGAAGGTATTTGCCTTATATATCACTAACTTCACCTCATACCAGACCATCTATGGCGCCTTGGCTGTGATTCCGATCCTGTTTGTCTGGGTCTATCTCAGCTGGTGGTTGGTGCTGTTGGGGGCCGAGTTTACCGCCAGCATGGGCGACTACCGTAGTCGGCGCGCGCCAATCTGGGATTGATCTCGGAGGCGTGAGCCGTCGGGATAGCCGCTGGCTCTGTGTTATATTGACACTGATTTCTATAACAACGATGAGAGAGTACGGTCTTGAATACCATTCGTGATGTCGCCCGGATCGCAGGAGTCTCGGTTGCTACCGTTTCTCGCGTGCTGAACGAACCCGATAAAGTGGCGCCCAAGACCCAGGCCAGGGTCAAGGAAGTCATGGTCGAATTAAATTTCATCCCTAATCTGAACGCCAGAAGCCTGGCCACCAACCGCTCCGGGGTGATCGGCATTCTGGTTAATAATGTTTCAGGTGGTTATTACGCCCGCATCATTGACAGCATTGAGGCGGAGGCTCGCCGTCGTAATGTCTTCACTCTGATCAACTGTGGTAACCATGACAGCAATGATGTGATGGAGGCGGCTCTGCGACTGGCGAGTCGCCAGTGTGATGCCATCATCGCCAGCGTTCCCTTCATGGATGATGAGGGGTTACAGCGTTTTCTAGCCATGCAACCGAATGCCGTACTGCTCAACTGCATCTCGGCCGCGCATCGTGAACGCTCCCTGGCGGTGGATAACCGCTATGGTGTCCGGCTTGCGCTGGACCACCTGTACCAGTTGGGCCATCGACAGATAGGTCTGATCATCGGCCCCGAGGCGAACAGCGAGTGTCAGCTGCGACTCTCCGCTTGCCGGGAGTGGTTTGCCGAGCAGGGGTTGCCGGAGCCGCTGGTGATGGTGGGCGATTTCAGTGCCGAGTCGGGGCGTCAGGCTGCCAGCCTGTTGTTGAATCAGCATCCCGAGATCTCTGCTCTGTTCTGTTTTAATGACCACATGGCGATCGGAGCCCTGCACCATGCCAAGCAGGTGGGCAAGCGGGTGCCGGAGCGGCTGTCCATCGTTGGTTTTGATGACAATGAGTTGGCTGCCTACGCCGAGCCCGGCCTGACGACTGTGGCACAACCCCTGGAACAGCTCGGTGAGCGAGCCCTGCAACTGGCCCAAGCGTTGATTGCCGGGGAGGCCGATGCGCCACAGGCGTTGCTGTTACCCGAACTGGTGATACGGCAGTCGACGGCGGCGCCAGCGCTCTGAGCCGCTCGCGAGTTGTTTTCTTTCATGCAAAGGCCCATTGGGCCTTTGTTTTTGGCTCTGTCCCAGTTATGCGTTGATAGGTCCAGCTCAAATGTTGGCCTGGAGTCCGGACGAACGCAGACTCGTCGTGAATACATCCTTGTAGACTCGATGGTGGCATCCCTGCCACCAACGGTCTGCTTTTCGTCCAGACTCCACTCCTCTAACGAGCGGTTCCGATT
>JAYRLO010000197.1:5350-5659 GCA_041905215.1 Aeromonadaceae bacterium | reverse complement strand
ACTTCATCCGGTGAGTGGGTGACGTAGAGGATGGGGATCTGCAGCTCGTCATGCAGGGTCTGCAGATAGGGGAGTATTTCCCGTTTGCGGGCCAGATCCAGCGCCGCCAGCGGCTCGTCCATCAGCAGCAGTTGCGGGCTGACGGCCAGGGCGCGAGCGATGCCGACCCGCTGCTTCTCACCACCGGAGAGCTCCGCGGGTTTGCGGTGGAGCAGATGTTCGATGCCCAGCAGGGTGATGGCCTGCTCCAGGGCGATGGCGGGCGTGCCGCGACTGCGGCGCTGACCATACCGCAGGTTCTTCAGTACG
>JAYRLO010000197.1:0-5340 GCA_041905215.1 Aeromonadaceae bacterium | reverse complement strand
GGCGGTGAGTCGGTAAAAACTGACGTTCATCCTGCCACCCCTCGCCGTTGACCACGCAGCGCCCCTGCGGGCGGGAGCCCAAGCCGGCGAAGCAGCGCAGCAGTGTGGTCTTGCCGGAGCCGGAGTGACCAAACAGCGCGGTAATGCCACGGCCAGGCAACTGCAGGTCGACATCCAGAGTGAAATCTTGCCAGCCCTTGCGAAAGCAGGCCTGAATGGGGGCTTGGGTCATGGATTACCTCAGGCTCTTTTGGCCGCGGCCGAGGTGCAGCCCCAGCAGGACGACAAACGAGAACACCAGCATGATGGCCGCCAACCGATGGGCATCGCCGTACTCTAGCGCCTCGACATGGTCATAGATCTGCACCGAGGCAACCCGGGTGATACCGGGCAAGTTGCCGCCGATCATCAGAACAACACCAAACTCGCCCACGGTATGGGCGAAGGTGAGGATGCTGGCGCTGATAAAGCCCGGCAGTGCCAGCGGCAGCGCTATGGTGAGGAAGCGATCCAGTGGTGATGCGCGCAGGGTGGCTGCAGCCTCGAACGGGGCATCGCCTATGGCTTCGAAGGCACTCTGCAGCGGTTGCACCATGAAGGGCAGGGAGTAGAACACCGAGGCGATGACCAGGCCGCTGAAGGAGAACGGCAGCGGGTCGATGCCGAACCACGCCAGCAGCGGCGCTATGGGTCCGCGGGGGCCCATGGCCAGCAACAGGTAAAAGCCGAGCACCGAGGGCGGCAGCACCAGAGGGAGCGCCACCAGGGCGCCGATCGGTTTGCGCCAGCCACTGCGGGTGCGGGCCAGCCACCAGGCCAGCGGGGTGGCGACCCACAACAGAATAAAGGTGACGACACACGCCAGCTTGAGAGTCAGCAAGATGGCTTGCCAGTCGCTATCGGTTAACCACATCCGAGTATCCTTGCTCCATTCAACGGCTCATCGCCTGATCCGATCATCTCTTCAGCAAGATGTGCGCCAATCGATTTTTGATGTCGTTGTATAGCACCAGAGCGAGCGTCGGCAGATTGGCCCTCCTCTTGCAGTCCAGTTCCAAGTGCGCACGCCATCCCCGACGGCTCCAGGCCGGATTGGGCCGTTCCAGGCGGGTGATTGGCTACTTGGCGCGCATTTTCACGGATGCTTCGCTGTCGTTATGGCGACAGATAGACAACGACAATGATGAAAATCAGACAATTCAAACAATAAGGAATCTCATGATGAAACAACCCTCACACTTGCTTGGTTTGGTTCTTTTCTCTCTGGCGCTCGGTCAGGTGACTACGGCTCAGGCGGATGAAGTGGTGGTGGCCGTGGCGGCCAACTTCCTCGCACCCTTGCAGGAGATCAGCAGCGAATTCACCAAAGAGACCCAACACACCACCGTCATCACGGCGGGGGCAACCGGTCAGCTGTTTACCCAGATCCAGAATGGAGCTCCTTTCGAGGTGATGGTCAGTGCCGATCGCAAGACGCCGAAGAAGCTGGTCGAAGCCAAACTGGCCAAGGCGGAGAGTCAATTCACCTATGCCCGTGGCAAGCTGGTGTTATGGTCGGCTGATCCGGCAGTGGTCGATGCCAAGGGGGATGTGCTCAAGACGGCCAACTTTAAACATCTGGCTATCGCCAATCCGAAGACGGCTCCTTATGGCCAGGCTGCGATGGAAACACTGGCCAAGCTCGGTCTGACGGCGGCACTGCAACCCAAGCTGGTGCAGGGGGAGAACATTGCCCAGACCAAGATGTTTGTCGATTCCGGCAGTGCCGAGCTGGGTTTTGTCGCGCTGTCCCAAGTCTATAAAGACGGCAAGATCAGCAAGGGGTCAGCCTGGGAGGTTCCGCTCGATCAGTATGCGCCCATCTATCAGGATGCCGTGCTGCTGAACAAAGGGGCGTCCAATCAGGCCGCTACGGCTCTGCTTGCCTACCTCAAGAGCGACAAGGCCAAGGCCATCATGGCCAAATATGGTTATATCAACTGACTGCTAAATAGCCGAACCTTATGTGCTCCATCGACCGGGAAGCACACGCTGACACGCCGTAAACCCATCCATGGGGGCTCCACCGCGCCATCCCTGGCGCAGAGGGTCAGCTTAGTGCTACCTCAGTCGATGTCGTGGGTGATCGACTATTCGGAATAGCTAGTTAGAGAGAGAACATCACGCCAGCTGTGGGCTGGCGTGATGGTTTGACACTCAAGCGGGCAGAGGCAAGCGGCTGCGTTTAGGCCGGAACGGCCAGGATGACATGACTGGCCTTGATCAGCGCGGAGGCGGGTACACCCACCTTGAGACCCAGATCCAGTACCGCCTCGTTGGTGATGACCGAGTAGACCAGGTTGCCGCCCGGCAGTTCGATGGCGACCTCGGTGTTGACGGCGCCCTTGGTCAGGCTCTTGACGGTGCCGGCCAGCTGATTGCGGGCACTGAACTTCAGGGTGGACTCCCCGGCCAGCACCATGACCCAGGGGGCCTTGATCAGGGCCGTTGCGGTTTTGCCGACCGCCAGCTCCAGGCCCTTGACGCTGGACTCGGTGACGATGGCAACCAGCTTGTCGCCACCCGCTAGGGTCAGTTCGACTTCGGCATTGACGGCACCGTTGACGAGCGCGGAGATGGTGCCGGTGAAGATATTGCGTGCGCTGACTTTCATGGTGAACTCCTTGTGATGAACCATGAGCAATGAAGATGAGTTGGCCCGATTCTCGCTGTGCACTCTGTTGCATAACGGCTTGTGGTGGGCTCTGAGTGACTCTAATAGGTAGCGCTCTATGATCACAACCATAGCGCTGCAGCGCTTTTTTGGGGTTTGACGGCTTAAGTCGGCGGCCTTGATTTCGCTATAACAAGGAAGAGATAACGATCATGACGTACCCTGCACAGATCCTGCGCACCAAATTGGAGGTAGAGACCGAATTTGGGGCCTTTCTGGGTGACACCCGTATCCGGCTCCTGGAGGCGATCGCCATCCATGGCTCCATCTCTCAAGCGGCGAAAAAGGTGCCGCTTTCCTACAAGGCGGCCTGGGATGCCATCGACAACATGAACAATCTGGCCGACCAGCCCCTGGTGTTGCGCAGTGCGGGTGGGCGTCAGGGAGGTGGCACCCAACTGACCGCCTACGGTAAGAAGGTGGTGGCCTTGTACCGGGCACTGGAGGCTGAGTATCAGGCGGCACTGGATCGGCTCACCGCCAGCATGCACGAGGAGTCGGATAATGATTTTCAGCAGTTTCGGCAATTGCTGCGCCGCATGTCGATGAAGAGCAGTGCGCGCAACCAGTTTGCCGGTGAGATCGTCGGCATGCGCAGTGGTCAGGTGGACTTTGAGGTGCGACTGCGGCTGGATGCCGAGCATGAGCTGGTGGCGGTGATCACTCGTGAGTCGGCAGAGTCGCTTGGCTTGGCGATGGGCATGGAGCTGTTCGCCATGGTCAAGTCCTCCTCCATACTGCTGCTGACTGATGCCGGAGTGAAAACCACGGCGCGCAACCACTTGTGGGGCGAGGTGAGCCGCATCCATGAGGGGCCGGTGAATTCCGAGGTGATCCTGACGCTGCCCAGTGGCAAGACGGTCTGTGCCGTGGTGACTCATGACAGCATCGGTAAGTTGGATCTGGTGGTGGGTCAGCGGGCCTGTGCCGTGTTCAAGGCCTCCTCGGTGATTCTCTGTCTGCAATCCTGAGCCGTTTTTTGGAGATCGACCATGAACCCTTATGTATTGGCAGATAGCTGGCTGCAGCAGCTGCTGAGTGACGATGTGCCCTACGGCGATTTGACCAGTTGGGTGCTGGATCTGGGTCGGCAGGGCGGTCAGATGCAGTTCTCGGCGCGTTACGCCATGGTGTTGTGTGGCAGCGAGGAGGCGCGGCGGCTCGGTGAACTGCACGGGTTGCGCGCCGTGGAAGAGTTTCGCCCGAGCGGCTCCCGATTGCAGGCCGGGGAGCCGATCCTGACTCTTGCCGGCCCCGCCGATGCTTTGCATCGGGTGTGGAAAACTGCCCAGACGCTGATGGAATATCTCTCCGGCGTGGCCACCGGTACCGCAGATCTGCTGGCCGCTGCCCGGCGCGGCAATCCTCAGGTTGCGCTGGCTTGTACTCGCAAGAACTTCCCCGGCACCAAGGCGGCGGCGATGAAGGCCATTCTGTGTGGCGGTGCCCTGCCTCATCGTCTGGGGCTCTCCGAGACCCTATTGTTGTTTGCCGAGCATCGACTGTTCCTCGGGGACGAAACGGCGGTGCAGAGTGTGGCCCGTCTGCGCCAGCAGTGTCCGGAGCGCAAACTGGTGGTGGAAGTGAGCTCTGGGGCCGAGGCGGAAGTTTGGGCGACAGCGGGTGCCGATGTGCTGCAGCTGGAGAAACTACCACCTGCTGAGGTGGCGGCCGTGGTGCAGATGAGCCATCGCTATCCACAACGGCCGGTGGTCGCGGTCGCGGGCGGTGTGTCGTTGGCCAATGCCGAGGCCTATGCCGCCACCGGAGCTCAGGTGTTGGTCAGCAGTGCTCCCTATCAGGCGCCCCCCAAGGATGTGCAGGTGACATTCGCACTTGGCTAACCCCCAGATGTGTGGATTGTTTTGTGCTCCATTGGGAGGCGAGGGGAGCAGGCGGCGACGGGGGCGCCACCTGCCGAATTACAAGGTGGGGGGGAAGAAAAAGCGCATGCCGTCCCGCACCGCGGGTGCCATGACGCCATTGTGGTCAGTCTCGTAACTGTGAATGGTCATTTGAAGTTCGGGGTAATGGTGTTGCTCCATCTGTCTGGCAACCAACTGGGCGATTTGGTTGTTGCCGGATGTTGCCGAGGCACAATAAATGGCGACCGGTAACCGTGTGGTGTGTTGATAAAAATTGGCTTCCAGCTGTTGCAGATAATCGGTGCTGAAGTTGGATGCATCAGACATGAAGTAACCGCGGAAGGTGGGCTGATCCGGGTTATCGGTTAACAGAGCGTACTCGACCAGTAGCCCGCCGAGGGAGTGACCAACGATGTAGCGTTGCTCCGGGTTGATGTTATAGCGTTGCTCCAGTGTCGGCAGTATCTCGTTACGTAGCATATCCACGTAGTCATCGGCCAGGCCATCCGTCAGGCCGAGAGAGCCATGAAAATCAGGGGGCACAAAATCCGGTTCCCGACGTTCATCATTACCGATGCCTACGACGATGGCGGCTGTCCCGGTGGCCGCAACCTCGTCAGCAACCCTCTCCTGATGCCAGCGTCCATCCAACACCAGAATAACGGGTAACGGCATCACCTGATCGGCGTAGTCTGCAGGGAGTATGACGGTCAGGGGGTAGTTATCCCGCATGATGCCGCTGCTGAGGTCGATCGTTTGATG
>JAYRLO010000196.1:0-5700 GCA_041905215.1 Aeromonadaceae bacterium | reverse complement strand
GACCGGGTGCGTCGTCAGGCTCGACCTGATCCAGTTGCGGCGGCTGAGGCTGGACGGCCATCAGCCGCGCCTTGCCATCGGGGGTCGAGAAGCGACCATCACCAAAACGTCGATCGCGTTCGCCAGGCGCAATGGCAGGGTTCAGAGGCCAGCGTGCCGGCTGCCAGGCATCGAGTTCGTCATCGCTGAGATTTGCCAGTTCGCCTAGGTGCAGTTGGCGTTCACCCTGGTTTTCGAAGGCCGTCAGCGCGGCAAATTCGCGCAAGATGTCATTGAGCCCCCGATAGGCGAACGCATCGGCATAACCCAGGCGTTTGCCCACCTCGGCCAGCGCCCACCAGTCGGGACGAGCTTCGCCGGGGGGGGTGGTAAACGCACGCTGACGGCTGATGCAGCGTTCGGAGTTGGTGACGGTGCCACCGCGCTCGCCCCAGCCAGCGGCCGGCAGCAAGATATCGGCAAACTTGGCGGTATCGGTATTGGGGGTCATCTCCGAGACGATCAGCAGCTCACAGTTGGCGAGCGCCTCGCGCACCCGGGCCGAGTCGGGCAGTGAAATTGCCGGATTGGTGGCGATGACCCACAGCGCGCGGATCTTTTTTTCGTGCAGTGCCGTGAACAGATCCACCGCCTTGAGGCCGGGTTGACGCGCTATGGTCGGTGAGCGCCAGAAGCGCTGCACCCGATCGCAGCCCTGCTCGGTAAAGCCCATGTGGGCGGCGAGCTGGGTCGCCAGACCGCCCACTTCGCGGCCGCCCATGGCGTTGGGTTGCCCGGTGATCGAAAACGGCGAGGCGCCGGGTTTACCGACGCGGCCGGTCAGCAGATGGGCATTGATGATGCTGTTGCCTTTGTCCGTGCCCTGATTGGATTGATTCACCCCCTGGCAGAACAGCGTCACGCTCTTGGGCTCGGCGCAGAACCAGTGGTAGAAGGCGCGCAGATCGCTCTCGTTCAGGCCACAGGTTGCCGCCACCGCGGCCGGTTCATATTCGGCACTATTCAGTAGCTGGCTCAGTTCGGCATAGCCGCTGACGTTATCGGCGATATAGCGCTCGTCCAGACCATGGTTCTGCTGCAGATAGCGGCACAGACCATTAAACAGCGCGACATCGCTACCCGGGCGCAGCGGCAGGTGCAGATCGGCCTGCTCGGCGGTCATGGTCTTGCGCGGATCGATCACCACCAGTTTCATCTGCGGATTGCGGCTGCGTGCCTGCTGGATGCGCCGGAACACGATGGGGTGGGTCCAGGCGGTGTTAGCGCCGACGATCACCAGCAGGTTGCACAGCTCCAGATCGGCATAACAGGCCGGCACCACATCCTCGCCAAAGGCGCGCTGATGGGCCATCACCGCCGAGGACATGCACAACCGCGAATTGGTGTCGATGTTGGCTGCGCCTATGTAGCCTTTCATCAGCTTGTTGGCGACATAGTAATCCTCGGTCATCAGCTGGCCGGAGACATAAAAGCCAATCGCCTCGGGGCCGGATTCGGCGATGATCTGTGTAAAGCGCTGGGCGATGTGGTCGAGGGCCTGATCCCAGCTGGCGTGTTTACCCGCGAGGCGTGGATAGAGCAGGCGCTGCGGGTAGGCCATGGTCTCCAGCAGGCTGGCCCCCTTGACGCACAGGGCGCCGTGATTGGCCGGGTGGTCACTGTCGCCGGCGAGCTGCTGGCCGTTGGTCTGAATGCCACAGCCGACGCCACAGTAGGCGCAGGTCGTCTTGACCGCTCCGGGTTGTGGCTCAGTGATAGGAATAAGGCCCTGTTCGCTCATCATTGCGCTCCGCACTATTACAGAGATAAAAAAACGCCCACTCCGCTCGGCGGTGGCCGGGGAGGTGGACGTCATTATCCAAAGTGGTATCTAAAAGTTATCAATTCTAATTAGGCAAAAGCCATGCCGACATGACGAAAGCCCGAATAAGGCGGTGAACGCGCTGTTTCTGAACGGTGTGGTGGGCCTAGGTGTGTGGTTATCTGTCTGATTTTAAACAAGTTAATTTATGGCCTCAGCGTGACGGCGGTCGATGGCCCAACATGAGCGGCGCCGTGCCGTGGATCTGCAACCCCTGTGGTGCGCCTGCACGGTAATGGGGCGCCAAGCCGGGGGGCGGGCGGTTAAGCACAGTTAAACAAGCCTGAAAAATCCATCTTTAAGCGTAAAAAGTGCCCTTTTTCGAGTTGGCACAGAAACTGAATACTCCTGTGTGACGCAGGTCACCCTCAACGGCGAGGCTGACCACAGTGCGTAAGCAACTCAAGTATGCAATGACAGTATCGAATTTATGGCAATGGCGCCTTGCGGATCGACCGATCGGCAAGGCGCCTTTGTTTTTTCAGGGAGAGAAAAGATGGCTCATCACCACAAGACTGCACTGGCCAGCCTGCTGGCAGCTCTGTTTCTGAACGCTCAGGCCCAGGCGGAAGTCGGCGCCCCGGAGAAAGAGGAGCTCAAGCTTGGCTTTATCAAGCTGACCGACATGGCCCCGTTGGCTGTGGCGTACGAGAAGGGCTATTTCGAAGATGAGGGGCTCTACGTCACCCTCGAGGCCCAGGCTAACTGGAAGGTGCTGCTGGATCGGGTGATTGACGGTCAGCTCGATGGGGCCCATATGCTGGCCGGGCAACCGATCGGCGCCACGCTGGGGTTGGGCACCAAGGCGGAGGTGGTCACGGCATTCAGCATGGATCTCAATGGTAAGGCGGTCACCGTCTCCAACGCCATCTGGGAGAAGATGAAACCCCATGTCGCCAAGGGCGCGGATGGCAAGCCACTGCATCCGATCACCGCCAATGCGCTAAAACCCGTGCTGCAGGCGGAAAAGGAGCAAGGCAAGCCGGTCAACTTCGGCATGGTGTTCCCGCTCTCGACCCACAATTACATGCTGCGTTACTGGCTGGCGGCCGGTGGCGTCAACCCGGGTTTCTATGCGCCGGCCAAAGGGGACAACTCCGGGCAGCAACAGGCCGAAGTCCTGCTCTCCGTGACACCGCCGCCGCAGATGCCGGCCACGCTGGAGGCCGGCACCATCAGCGGCTACAGCGTCGGTGAGCCGTGGAACCAGGCCGCCGTCGCCAAGGGGATCGGCGTACCGGTGATCACCGATGACCTGATCTGGAAAAATAACCCGGACAAGGTGTTTGGCGTCACCCAGGCCTTTGCCGACAAGTACCCCAACACCCACATCCATCTGGTCAAGGCGCTGATCCGCGCCGCCTACTGGCTGGATCAGAACAACAACGCCAACCGCGCCGAAGCGGTGAGCATCATAGCGCGGCCGAACTATGTCGGGGCCGATGCCAAGGTGATTGCCAACTCGATGACCGGCACCTTTGAGTACGAGAAGGGTGACAAGCGCCCGGCTCCGGATTTCAACGTCTTCTTCCGCCACCACGCCACCTATCCCTACTACTCCGATGCCGTCTGGTACATGACACAGATGCGCCGCTGGGGGCAGATCGCCGAAGCCAAACCGGATAGCTGGTATGCCGAGATGGCCAAGAAGGTCTATCGCCCGGATGTCTACGCCATCGCGGCCAAGGAGCTGATCGCCGAAGGCAAGATGAAGGCCGCCGACTTCCCGGACTTTGCCACCGAGAGCGGCTACAAGCCTGCGGACAACCAGTTCATTGACGGTATCCGCTACGACGGCCACAAGCCGAATGACTATCTCAAGCAATTTGCCATCGGCCTCAAGGGCGACGACAAGCTCTGATGTTATCTGACCCCGGGGGAGCAAACTCCCCCGATGCAAGGAGAGACGACTATGCAAGCCATCATGCAATGGATGCGACCCAAAGGGCGCTTTGGCCTGACACTGCCGGCCGCCGGCGCCTGGCGTGCCGGACTGTTACCGCTGCTGGGCATACTGCTGTTCCTCGGCCTATGGCATATCACGGCCAGCCAGGTGCAGACCAGCCTGGGGGCGTTGCCGGGCCCGGCAGCGACCGCGGTGCAGATCCGTGCCCTGTATCAGGAATATGCCAGCGAACGCGATAAGCGTACGGCCTTCTACGCTCGCCAGGAGGCGCGCAATGCCGCAAAACTCAAGGCCGATCCCGCTGCCGAGGTGAAGATCCGCCCCTACACTGGCCGGCCGACCTTTTTTGATCAGGTGCTGACCAGCCTCATCACGGTGGCCACCGGTTTTGGCGTGGCGGTCGTGATTGCGGTCCCCGTGGGGATAGTGCTGGGGCTCAACCGCAGCCTGTATGCGGCCATCAACCCGCTGGTGCAGATCCTCAAGCCCATATCGCCTCTAGCCTGGTTACCCCTGGTTACCCCTGGTCACCATGGTGGTCAGCGCCCTGTATGTCAGCACGGATCCCTTCGTTGCCAAGAGCTTTGTCATCTCGGCCTTCACCGTCAGCCTCTGCAGCCTGTGGCCGACCCTGATCAACACCACGGTCGGCGTGGCGACGATCGATCCGGATCTGCAAAACGTCAGCCGGGTGCTCAAGCTCGCGCCGTTGACCCATGTGCGCAAGATCGTCTTGCCCTCGGCGGTGCCGATGATCTTCACCGGCCTGCGGCTGTCACTGGGGGTGGCCTGGATGGTGCTGATTGCCGCCGAGATGCTGGCGCAGAACCCGGGGCTGGGCAAGTTCGTCTGGGATGAGTTCCAAAACGGCAGTGCCGATTCGCTGGCCCGCATCATGGTGGCGGTGATCACCATAGGTCTGATTTGCTTCCTGCTCGACCGCGGCATGCTGGCGTTGCAGAAAGGATTGTCCTGGGACAAACGCAGCGATCTGCGCTGAGCCGATTGCTGACAAGGAGAAACGAGAATGTCCAAACACTATCTGGATCTGAGTAATGTCGGTATGCGTTTTGCCACGCCCAATGGCTGGTTCGAGGCGCTGGTCAACGTCAATCTGAAGATTGCCAAGGGGGAGTTTATCTCGCTGATTGGTCACTCCGGTTGCGGCAAGAGCACTGTGCTCAATCTGGTGGCCGGGCTCAATGAAGCGACTTCGGGCGGCATCATCCTCGATGGCCGCGAGGTGGCGGGCCCGGGGCCCGAGCGTGCCGTGGTGTTTCAGAACCATGCCCTGCTGCCCTGGCTGTCGGTCTACGAGAATGTCGAGCTGGCGGTGCGCCAGGTGACGAAGGGGGCCAGCAAGGCCCAGATCGCCGAGAGGGTGCGTTATTACCTCTCACTGGTGCAGATGGATCACGCGCTGGAGAAGAAGCCGCACGAAATCTCTGGAGGCATGAAGCAGCGTGTCGGCATCGCTCGTGCCCTGTCGATGTCACCCAAAGTCTTGCTGATGGATGAGCCGTTTGGCGCGCTGGATGCCCTGACCCGAGCCCATCTGCAGGATGCACTGATGGAGATCCAGGCCGAGCTGAACAACACCGTCATCATGATCACCCACGACGTTGACGAGGCGGTACTGCTATCGGATCGCATCGTCATGATGACCAATGGGCCGGCGGCCACCATCGGCGAAATCCTCGATATCACGCTGCCGCGGCCACGCAACCGGGTGGCGCTGGCCGATGATCCCGAATACCACAAGCTGCGGCAGTGTGTGTTGAGTTTCCTCTATGAGAAACACAGCAAGGTGACACCACTAAAAAAGCCCAAGGCTGAGACACGGGCCGCCGTCGCCTGAATCAGCCGCCATTAAGAGTCGAGGCAGGGAGCGATTCCAGCCAAGGGAGTGCAAAACATGAGCAAGCAACAGTTA
>JAYRLO010000195.1:0-5707 GCA_041905215.1 Aeromonadaceae bacterium | reverse complement strand
GGTATAGGTACGGGCCGGATTGTATTTGGAAGTCAGCAGGCGATGGCGCGGATCCACCGGGACGGCACAGGGAGCCCCCAGATAGACATCGCCCAGCCCCAGCACCATGTAGCGCGCGTCAAACAGGATGTCGCGCACCTGCTCACGACTCTCCAGCCCATTGATGCGCTGGATAAAATCGACGTTATTCGGCAGCCAGGGAGCGGTATCGCGCACCGACTGGCGATAACGGGCCACGGCATCCAGAGTGGCGGAGTCTTCACACGCCTTGGGCAGATGCACCACGCGGCTAGGCACCTGCAGCGCGCTGACCGGCGGCAGTTGACTCTCGCGCTCCAGCAAAGCTGCAATCAGATCTTGCTGGTGGATCACCCGGCTGTCGTAGCGGATCTGCAAGGAGCGCACGCCCGGTGCCAACTCTGCGATCCCGGCTATCGGTGCCGCCTTGAGTGACTCCATCAGGGCGTAGATGCGCATCCGCAACCGCAGATCCAGGACGTTGTCGCCATATTCCAGCAGTATGTATTTATCACCTGCCTGACGGTACGCGACACCGGGGTGGTCGCCGCACGCGGGCAACGCATTGATCACGCAGGCCGAAACCGTGTGATCAGGCTGCAAGCTTGCCGGATGATGAGCGGGCAATTCAGGCTCTTGCAGAACATTGATGGCACCATCCCAGGCCAACTCCCGAGCCAGCGCCTCGTCAAAGCTCATCGCCTTGAAGCGGATCTTGTCCCCGGGTTTGACCTGGCCCACTTTCCACAACTCGGCCTTGGCGATGGTCACCGGGCAGACAAAACCGCCCAGGCTGGGGCCGTCGTGGGTCAGGATCACCGGCATATCCCCGGTGAAGTTGATGCTGCCGATGGCATATTCACAGTCGTGGATATTGGAGGGGTGCAAACCTGCTTCGCCGCCATCGGTACGAGTCCAGCTCGGCTTGGGCCCCACCAATCGCACCCCCAGACGGTTGGAGTTGTAGTGCACCTGCCATTCGGTGGCAAAGAACTGGTTGATAGAGTCCGCGGTGAAGAAATCCGGTGCACCATGGGGGCCATAGAGCACGCCTATCTCCCACACCAATCCACCATCCACGGTTTGAGGAAACTCACCAAATCCCGGTTGCAGCAGTGCCGGCAGGAAACCGCTAAATGGTTCAGCGTCTATCTGTGCGGCCAGCGGCAGTACATCGCCAATCCGCAAGGGGCGACCGGCATGACCGCCGAACTGACCCAGTGCGAAGGTAGCTCGACTACCGAGATAGACCGGCAGATCCAGTCCACCGCGGATTGCCACATAGCTGCGACAACCCTGGGCCACCTTGCCCAGCACCAGCAGTTGTCCGGCCTTGACCGCAACAGCGCTGTGATAGGCCACCGGCTCACCATCCAGAGTGGCGGGCGACGGAGCGCCGGTCAGCGCAATCACGGTATCGGTATGAAAACGCAGGCTGGGGCCGAGGATGGTGCACTCAAGGCCTGCCGCATCGGCACTATTGCCCACCAGGCGATTGCCCAGACGGAAGGCTCTGTCATCCATGGGGCCGGAAGGCGGCACCCCGATATCCCAGTATCCGACACGGCCTGGATAATCCTGCACCGTGGTATAGGTACAGGCGACAACCACCTCCACTGCAGCAGGCAGGAAGGTGACACTATTGAGCGCCTGGGTGGCCACATCCCCGGCCAGGAAGCGATCCCAACGGCTGATCTGGCGCAGATAATCCAGGTTGGTGGCGATGCCGCCAAGCCGGGTCTGATCCAGCGCCTGTTGCAGTCGCTCAATGGCTTCTGCGCGATCTTTGCCATACACAATCAGCTTGGCCAGCATGGGATCATAGTGGGCCGAGACCTCGGAGCCCTGCTCTATCCAGCCATCCACCCGCAAATCCGGCCCTTGTTCGGGGAATACCACCTCGGTCAGGGTGCCTGGTGAAGGTTGGAAGTTCTTCAGCGGATCCTCGGCATACAAACGCACTTCGATGGCGGCGCCTTGGGGCTCTGGCAACTGCTGCATATCCGGTGGCGTTCCGGCGGCAATCAGGAGCATCCACTCCACCAGATCGATGCCCGTCACCCGTTCGGTGATCGGGTGTTCAACCTGCAGGCGGGTATTGACCTCCAGAAAGTAGAAGTCATCCCGCTGGCCATCATAGATAAACTCCACTGTGCCGACCGACTGATAGCCCACCGATTGCCCCAGACTCACGGTCGCAGCCGGCAGACCAGGAGCCGGCGTCTCTTCCACCACCTTCTGGTTCCGGCGCTGCAAGGAGCAATCCCGCTCGCCCAAAGCCACTACTGTGCCCTGCCCGTCTCCTGCGATCTGCACTTCCACATGGCGCGCGGCTTCCACGAACCGCTCGATAAACAGACCCGCATCGTTGAAGAACTGCTCGCCCAGCCGCTTGACCGAGGCAAACGCAGCCTCCAGCTCGGCCGGGCTATCACAGCGGGTCATACCGATGCCACCACCGCCCGCCGTGCTCTTGAGCATCAGCGGATAGCCTACCCGCTGCGCTTCACTCAACGCATGGGCTACCGAATCCAGCAGCCCTGAGCCGGGGGTCAGTGGCACCTGGGCTGCTTGCGCCAGCGCCCGGGCCTCATGCTTGAGGCCAAACTGCCGCAGTTGGGTCGGCGTGGGCCCGACAAAGACGATGCCCGCCGCGGCACACTGCTCGGCAAAACCGGCATTCTCCGAGAGAAAGCCATAGCCTGGGATCACCGCCTCGGCGCCGGTTGCTTTGGCGGCGGCCAGGATCAGATCGCCCCGCAGATAACTCTCGGCCGGACTATTACCCCCCAAGGCGACCGCTTCATCGGCCAATTGCACCGCCAGGGAGTGGCGATCGGCATCGGAGTAGACGGCAACGCTCTTTACCCCCAGACGGCGCAGGGTTCGGATGATACGGACCGCGATCTCTCCGCGATTGGCAATCAAGACTTTGGTAAACATCGGCAAATTCCTTTTTAGTGAGCAGTGGCATTCAGGCTGCGGATAAAAGCCCGCCAGCCGCCAAATTCGGTGATGTTGCGAGCGCCAGTCAGAGCGCTCGGCTCGCAGATAAATCCTTTGACCCGACGGCCATCGGCCAGCAGCACGGTGCCGAGCCCCAGCGGCGTCGGGATCCCGGCCAGAAAATCGGCCCACTGACTCTTGGGCAGCGCCCAAAGCTCCAGCTCGATGGCGGCAGTGACAGTTTCGGCCTCAGTAGCCGCAACCAGCGCCGGTTTGGGCGGTACACTCCCGGCCAGGGCGTAGAGTTGGTAGTGACTGGCGCTACGAGTGCGCTCCAGCAGATAGGCGCCGCGACTAGTCAATTCGTGATTGAGCGGCATGCCGGAGAGATGTGCCCCCACCACGGCCATCGGATAATAATCTGCACTGCAGGCCGCAGGTATCCAGTCAGCGGTTGGCGGTAAAGCACGGGTTGTCGCCCCCAGTGGCAGCCGTAACTGCTGCTGCCAACGCTGACCAAACTCGGCCAGGGCGGACTCCTGCCAGGCTGGCGCGATCAGGGTGATACCGGCCGGCAGTCCATCGGCGCGGAACCCGGCCGGCAACGCCAGCGCGCTGCAATCGGCCAGATTGACAAAATTGGTATAGGTACCCAGCCAGGAGTTGACGGTCACAGGGGCTTCGGCCACCTGGGCTTGAGTTGGCAACAGTGGCGCCGTCGGTACCAGCAAGGCATCAAACTCGTTGAAGACGCTCAATATCTGACGCTGCAGCGCCATACGCTGATATTCGGCTCTATGGGCCGCGGTAGCGCTTTGTCCTTGGGCTTGGGCGACAATCAAAGCAACCGTCGGATCCATCTGATCGGCCTGCTCGGCCATGAAAGACTCCAGCACCGCATGACGCTCGGCGACCCAGGGGCCTTCATAGAGCAAGCGCGCCAGGGCATACATGGGGGAAAAATCGATGGGCGTCAGCTCGGCGCCCTCAGCCCGCAGCGCCCCACAGGCCTGCTCGAAGGCGGCTGCTTGTTGTGCATCGCCGTGCCACTCCATGACGCTTGGCAACGCCAACCTGGGACGATTACCCCAGCTCGGGCGCACAGGCGTCACGGGGTGTGGCCGGGAGTAGATATCGGTGGCATCGAAGGCAATCATCTGCGCCGCCAGCAACTGGGCATCGCTCACGGTCAGCGCAAAGATGGAGACACAATCCAGTGAGCGGCAGGCGGGCAAGACCCCTGTGGTACTAAACGCACCGCGCGTCGGTTTCCACCCCACCAGATTATTAAATCCGGCCGGCACGCGACCGGAGCCTGCGGTATCGGTACCCAAGGCAAAGGGTACCAGGCCACGAGCTACCACAGACGCAGAGCCCGAGCTGGAGCCGCCACTGATGTAGGCGCTATCGAAGGTATTGGCGACGGCACCATAGGGAGAGCGGGTGCCGACCAGGCCGGTAGCAAACTGATCGAGATTGGTTTTGCCCAGCACTATGGCCCCGGCTGCCTTCAGGCGCGCCACCACAGTGGCATCCTGGCTGGGTTGATAAGCAAAGGCCGGACAGGCAGCTGTCGTCGTCAGCCCGGCGACATCGATATTGTCTTTGACCGCAAACGGGATGCCGTACAGAGGTAACCGGGAGAGATCCTGTTGCACCGCCGCCAGACGCTGCGCCAGATCGTTCACTTGCAGCTCCAGCTGCTCCTGTGTGATACGGCTGATCCAGGCGTTATCCTCGGGCGCGAGGCTCGCCACCAGGGGGGCCAGCAGCTCCATAACTTGAGCTCCCTGCTGGCGGTAAGCCTGCTGCCACTCGTGAATTGTCCATCCGGTTGTTCTCATCCCTGCACCCACTTAGCATTCAAACTTGTATACAAGCAGGTATTACAAGTGGCATGCCAAAAACTGGATCAGAAATTAATTGTTTTTTATATCGTTTAAATACAGATAGTTACGATTCATCACCAGACGAAAGTTGATCATATTACCCGCAGCAGGTGAGCAACACCGATGCACTGAACTGCGGCAAGGTGAAAGCATCTGGTGCGCGATAATAGGGAGGCAACTGGCTCTGCACCTAAATGGCACAGCCGTCTGACTGGGTACCAGAGACAAAAAAGCCGACCTCGATCAATGCTGATGAGGTCGGCTTTTGAACTATCGAGGCGGGGACCTGGAAATCAACCGATCCAGTGGAAGCCCTTGGCCAACTCCCAGCATTTGCTGGTAGCGAGCAGGGCCGTGATCACCTGCGGGCCATACACAACTATGCTGCCAACCAGGGTCAACACCCAATAGCCAGTCTCCTCTTCTTCCTCCTCTTCTTCATCTTCCTCCTCTTCATCAGTCTCCGGCCAAAACATATCCACCAGAAAGGCTAGAACGGCAAGAGCTAGACAGCCGATGTAAGCATACTGCAGCCAGGTCTGGGTCAACGGATAGAAGTAGAGGGCCAAGAGTAGAGCTACCGCCACAAACACCAGATAGGTGGCGAAGATATTGACCGAGGTGAGCGGGGAGCGTCCATGCAACACCATCCGATAGGTAATAACGCCCCACAGGAACACCCCTGCCCCCCACAAAGAAATCTCCGTCAACAACGGCAACCCAACCAACAGAAACAGCACCACCAAGAACCAAAATCTAAACGTTCTCAACACCAACACAGACAAGGCAGTACCAAGCACAATATGACTGACACCATTCACCAGAGTGCGAACGACACGAGATGTTTTGGCCAG
>JAYRLO010000194.1:3025-5746 GCA_041905215.1 Aeromonadaceae bacterium | reverse complement strand
AGACCCCCCTTCCCGCGCGGGGGGGGGGGTTTCCCCGCCACCCCGAACGGCTCGCAGAGCCGCTGCCATAACGGCGGCTCTGCGAGCCGGGTCATCACGACCTGGCCACACCGACCACTGTTTAGCGTTAATGGAAGAGGTATTTATATGTTCAAGAAGATGATGTTGGTTGCTGGCCTGCTGTGCTGTGCCCTCCCCTCGCTGGCGGCCGATGCCGACAGCGCCGAGACCCGTGCCATATTCCTGCGCGGCGAAATGAATAACTGGGAAGCCCCCAAGGCTCAACAACTGCAACAAGTCGAAGCTGGTGTGCTGAGCGTCAAGGCCGCCCTGCAAGCCAGTCATGGTGCCTATAAGTTCAAGTTCGCCGATGAGAAGTGGAAGGGCGACAGCACCTATGGCGTGTTCGATCCGACCAGCAAAGTGGCACTCGATACCCCGGTTGTCATCAAGTCCGGCTACCAGTGGGGCGACATCAAGTTCACGCCACCTGCCGATGGCACCTATGAATTCGTACTGGATCGCCGTGATGCCAGCAAGGTGCTGGTCATCGTGAAAAAAGCGGGCTAAGAGCCAGCTACGAGGCTCACCGGGGCCTGAACCTGTCGGCTCAGGCCCGGATAAGCCTCCTTAGTTCTCCCGTATCCCTAGGCCGTGGGAACCATTGACAGCCACTGACTGCATAAGCCAACGGGATGGTTTATGCAGTCAGGCCACCGAAAAACAGCCTGACCAGACGACCCGCAGAGGTCAAAAACGTACCCAACAGGAGGTTGCAACATGAAATTCAAGTTTAAGGCTCTTAGTTGTCTGGCAATGGCAATGCTCGGGTTCTACCAGCCCGTCGCCGAGGCCATGGTCAAAGGCGCCGATGTCAGCTGGCTGACCCAGATGGAAAAAGCAGGAAAATCATTTTATAACGACAGCGGCACCAAGCAGGATCTCTTCCCGATCCTCAAGGCTCATGGCATGAACGCCATCCGCTTGCGGGTCTGGGTCAATCCCAGTGCCGGCTGGAGCAACATCACCGACGTGGTCGCCAAAGCCAAACGGGCCAAGGCTGCCGGTTTCGATATCCTGATCGACTTCCACTACAGCGATACCTGGGCCGATCCGGCGAATCAGGCCAAACCAGCGGCCTGGAGCAGCTACACCTTCGACCAGCTGATGTCGAACGTCTACTGGCACACCTATAACTCACTGACCACCCTGAAAAATGCCGGCATCACCCCGAAATGGGTTCAGGTCGGTAACGAGACCAACAACGGCATGTTGTGGCCGGATGGCAAGGCCTCGGTCAACATGAAGAACTTCGCCTGGCTCATCAACAGCGGCTATGACGCGGTGAAGGCGGTCAACAGCTCCACCAAGGTGATCGTCCACCTGGCTAACTGTGAAGACAATGCTCTCTATCGCTGGATGTTCGATGGCCTCAAGGCCAACGGCGCCAAGTGGGATGTGGTCGGAGCCTCCATCTACCCGACCCAGACCGGCAACGGCGACTGGTACACCATGGACAACCTCTGCTATGACAATCTGGCCGACATGGTCAGCCGTTACAGCAAGGAGGTGATGATCGTCGAAGTCGGCATGCCGTGGGATGATCCCAAGAACAGCTACGACACCATCGCCGATATGCTCAAGAAGATGGCCGCCATCCCCAACAGCAAGGGATTGGGCGTCTTCTACTGGGAGCCGGAAAGCTACAACAGTTGGCAAAACTACAGCCTGGGGCTGATGGATAACAACGGCAAACCCACCTATGCCCTGGATGCCTTCTTGCTGAACTATTGAGAAGGGAAATGGGATCTCGTAGGCGGCAATCTTGCCGCCTACGGTTGGACACACCAAGAGCAGACTGCGCGATCACAACTAAATACCCGCTACTAATTATGCGACAGCGGCAAGGTGGCACACGCTGACACGCCGTAAACCCATCCATGGGGGCTCCACCGCGCCATCCCTGGCGCGGAGGGTCAGCTTAGCGCTACCCTGCCTCTGTGATGGGTGATCTGCTATTCGGAACAGCTAGTTAGTGAATTGGCGTCTGTATGTTGCAAGGCTTGGCCCCGATTGAAAAGCGCTCGTTGCCCCATCACCGATGGCAGCAAGACGGCCTCGGAAAAATGTAAAAAACAGACTGTCCTTAATATCAAACACAGCTACGGCAAAACTTAGTCACAGACCCGAGCGGATAACGGCCATCGGATCACTCCTGACTGGTACTCTCATCAATAGAGCTTCACCTCCAGCACCATCTCGGTCAGACGATGCGGAATTGCTGCCTTGTGCAACTCGTCCGACAGACGGGCAATGTCTTGCTTCTTGTAGCCTGATTGAAACGCACCGGCAACCATGCGTTCCCAATAAAAGCTGGCGGGGAAGATGATATGTGCTAAATCATGATAATAAAAAGATTGCGGCCACAGACCTCCATCAACGGTTCTATCCACCAGCAGATCCTCGACATCCGGTACACCTCGCGCCCAATAGGTTAGCTGATGTTCCAGACTGGAAAACGTGGTCCAACCACACCAGGAGTCACTCGCCCAACTGGCCGAGGCCCCCCTGCCCAGCACGGCTCGGGCAAGTTCAAGCAGTCGTTTCCATTGTTCATCCTGCATATCGACGATCATCCCGTGTTCTGACGGCTGCTCTACGCAGCGAGCAAGCCAGATAAACGCCATAGAGTACCAGGCACACCGTATAGGCAGGGATGTA
>JAYRLO010000194.1:0-3015 GCA_041905215.1 Aeromonadaceae bacterium | reverse complement strand
GCCAAGCCACTCTCATTGCCCGGCACCACCCAGCGCCCCCAACCATAGACCAGCGCCAGCAGCAGATTGAGAAGCAGCAGCATGACGAGGGTTGGTTTTCCCCTCGCCGGTGACCAGAGACTCAATGCCACAACCACCCCGTGGGGGACCGCATAGAAGAGGTAGTTGGGCCAGAACCACTGCCACTCCAGCGACCCGGGCGACAGAGTCGGCCAGAGGGCTGGCAGCGCCAGTAGGGCTCCGATCAACCCACGGTAATGATGGGAGGACATAACTACTCCTGATGATGGTTAGGTTATGCAAGAGCCAACAGCCCAGAACTAGCCATGGCTAGCTAGCGCCGAACACCACCGGGCCTCACCGGTTATCGACAATTAGAACAATGCGGTCAAAGGCAAGTCTAATTTTATTAATCTAAAAATATCGCCTGCAGTCTAATGAATAATATGTGCTATCTCTTGGCTCGCTGGAAATATTGGGATATATCAGTTTGCCTGACATAACACCTTCACATCTCATTCCTAACTTTAACATCACCCTCCCGGATGCTTCATTCTCGATATCGTGAGCGGCCCAAAGCCGATATATATTTGGGTTTTCATTAAAATATTCGATAAGCGGCTGCATGGCTTCGGTCATTAGACCTTGATTCCAATATTTTTTAGCCAACACAAAGCCAAAGTGGGCCTTAAACCCTTCGAGGCGAAAATCAATCATCCCAATGACTTCAGCCGATTCTTTTAAACAGAGAACAAACATCAAACTACTTTCAGTGTTCGCATTTGCAACACAGTACTGAACCCATCGCTGGGTATCTTTTAGTTCTTTATGTGGCACCCACGTCAAATACTTTGTTACTTCAACATCTTGAGCATAATTTCTGAATATATCCTCTGCATCTTCCACTCTCGGATGCCTAATAATTAATCTGCTGGTTTCAAAATTCACCTTTCATTCCTTTTTCAAAGCCAGATATCAAAATCAACTCTTGTCTCACTCACACCAAGGTCGTCCGACCAAGCCCTGTCTATGGGGTTAGGGTTGCGTAATCGACCGTATTGAATCATCCATAGCAGAGATCAACCGCGAAAATATTTCCGTTCGATATAGCCGCGGATAAACGGATAATAGAAAGCCCAGCCCAGTACCAGAGCGAACAACAACCACCAGCCGGAATAATGCCAATACAGTACGGCAAGGGCACCACTGCCCCAGATGGCCAGCGTGATGATCACCGCCACCTCCTTGATCTGCTGCCAGCGAGCTTCGCGTTGTGGACTCAGCACGGTTATATCCTTCCTTGAACATTAGATCCATTTCTGCACGCCGCCTTGGCCGCTAAAAGCTCACCCTGATCTACGCCCATCATAGCGGCGACCAGCTTTTACGGCGCAAACCGGCACCACTTGGCAAGTGGTCTCGCGCTTTACGAGCCCTAGGCTAGCGCAATGATATGTCTGTTGGAATGGGCTCGAATGGGAAAGCTCTCCATGATCAAGTTTTGGCAGGAAAAAGGCGCATCACTTCCGTCTTGGAGTGAAAGGCCGAGAGCAAAGTCCCGGCCCGGATCTATAGCGTTTAGGAGCCCCTCCACGCCAGGGATGGCGCGGCGGAGCCCCCGGGGATGGGCTCACGGCGTGTCAGCGACTACGACCATGTCGATGTAGCAGAGCTCCTCAACAGATCACAGAGCCTTGCGATAGGCCACCTACAGGTGGCCCAATGCCGTCAAGGACGGCAATGCCTCCCCATCATCATTAAACAGGGTCGCATTTTGCCAGACGCCACGACTGCCATCGGGCAGCGGCAAGAGTGCAGGCTCCCAGTAGAAGATCCCCTGACCAAACCCGCCGGGTACGGCGCGCACCACCTCACCGAGTGCGGCCAGAAACTGTGCCTGCCCCTCGGGCGTGGCGGGATAGGCTTCAGCGCCCGTGTGTTGCAGCAGCCAGTGCCCATTGCGCTGCGGGTGCAACTGTCGCGGGTAAGCCGTCTCCACCACCATCAGCGGACAGCCATATCGCTCGGCCAACATCTGCAGGTTCTCCGCCAGATGCGGCAAGGATCCATGCCAGCACGGGTAGAACGACAGGCCGATGCAATCCCAGCTTACATCCAACGCTTGCGCCTGATCGAACCAGTGGCGATACAGCTGTTGATCGCAACCGGCATCCAGATGTAACACCACCTGAGCCTCGGGGGCCGCCTCGCGCACCGCGGCCACCCCGGCACGCAACAGTGCCGCTAGCGTCGGCCAGTTGCCAGGTAAAAAGCCCAGCGGCCAGAGCATGCCATGGCTGATTTCGTTGCCCACCTGCACCCAGCTGATGTGAACCCCGAGCTGCTGCATGCGCCGCAACACCTCGACGGTGAACTGATGCAGAGCAGCACACAGCTCCGGTAGTGCCAGACCTTGCCAGGCGTGAGGCAGAAACTGCTTCTGGGGATCGGCCCACCAGTCGCTGTAGTGGAAATCAAGCATGATGCGCAGCCCTGCCGCCTGAGCACGCTGCGCCAGCCGCATCGCCTGCTCTGGCCCGTTGAAGCGCAGGGGGCCGGTCTGGTTCGACGGGAAGTGATCCGGATGCCCCGGATCGTTCCACACCTTGATGCGCACCGCGTTAAGACCGGCCTCACGTAGCAACGTCAAGCCATCCACCACCTCGCCATCGACACACAAGAGACCTCCGTGATACTCCAGCTCTGGCAGCGAGGAGATATCGGCACCACGAATGAACTCGCTCATTGGGCTGCCTCCGCCAAGGTACGCAGCCCCGGCAACGCCCGCCCCTGGAAATCAAACAGGGTGACGTTGTCCCACTCGTCTCCGGCACCCGCCTTCCAGCCGGCGCCGGCCTGAGGGATAAAATCCGGCTCCCAGTAGATCACCCCTTCGCCGCGGCCTTGTGGCACCGCCTTGACGGTTTGCCACAGCGCCGTCAAAAACGCCTGCTGGCCTTGCTTTGTCGTGGCATAGGTCTCTGGGCCGGTACTGGTGTAAATGTTCTTCTGGCC
>JAYRLO010000193.1:0-5758 GCA_041905215.1 Aeromonadaceae bacterium | reverse complement strand
CAGGGGCGCCGCACCTACAGCCTGTTGTTGATCCAGGATTGCACTGCCGCCTATCAACAACATCAGCAGCACTATCTGACCCATCTGCGTCTGCGTCTGGATGAACGTCGTCTGTTGCTGTCGATCCATGAGTCGCTGGAGGCAGCCGCCTTGCGTCTGCAGGCCCCCATCAATCTGTTGCGAGCCGCCGAGCGGCTCGAGCCCGATGGCGCCCACATTCCGGCGCTGCGTCTGGCCCAGGAGGAGGCGGAGCGAGCCTGGCAGTGGTTGCTGGATCGACGCCCCGAGCCCGAGGCCGAGCCACTGCAGCCGGTGGTGATGCGCAATCTGCTCAGTGATCTGGCCGCTTTGTTTGAAACCCAACGTCCGGCGACCATCACGGCGAGCTTTGTCTTGCCCGAGCCGGAACTGTTGGTGCGGGCCCAGCCCTTGCGGCTGATGCTGGCGTTGTGGCAACTGCTCGAATTGCTGGCTGGCCGCTTGGCGGTCAACGGCGGCGAGTTGCGGGTCTCGACCCTCTGTGAGGTCCATGGTGTCTGCCTGCTGCTGGAGGATAACGGCCCATGCCCCGATGATTTAAGTCACTGCTACAGCCTGCCCTTCAATAGCCTGTGGCAGCAGAACGAAACCGCCGAACTGGGGCTTTCGCTGGTGCAGGACATCATCAATGAACACAACGGATTGATCGCCGTCCAAGCTAGCGAGCTAGGCGGAGCCCTGATCCATCTGGAATTACCTTTGCTGCTCGATGACAGGAGGTCCTGATGAGCACCCCGACGCCATTTTCCGTTGCGACACAGGCCAGTTCCGGGCTGAGCATGGGACAACAACTGGCTGCCCTGCACCAGATCAGCGTGGTGCTAAGCCGCTCGCTGGAGCTGGAGCAGACGCTGACCGCCATGTTGCAGAGTCTCTACGAACATGCCCAGATGGCTCACGGTCTGGTCTGTCTGTTTGACCACAATCGCAGTGCCCTGTTTATTCAGGCGATGCAGGGGGTTGACCCCGAGGTGGTCAAAGACATCAAGAGCGTCCGCTACCGGATCGGTGAAGGGATCCTCGGCACCGTCATGCACCAACGCCAGCCGGTGGTGGTGCCACGGGTGGCGGACGATCCGCGCTTTCTCGATCGCCTCAACCTGTTCGAATACTCGCTCCCCTTCATCTGCGTGCCGATCCCCGGGGTCGACCAGGAGCCGATCGGTGTGCTGGCGGCGCAACCCTGCGCCTCGGATATCGAGGGGTTGCCGGTGCGCACCCGATTCATGGAGATGGTGGCCAACCTCATCGCCCAGACGGTGCGATTGGTCGGCCAGGCCCACCGCGAGAGCGAGGCGCTGCGCAGCGAACGGGACACCCTGCGCCGCAAGGTGCGTAACCAGTATGGCTTCGACAACATGGTGGGGCAGTCGCCGGTGATGCGGCAGATCTTCGACTCCATCCGCCAGGTCGCCAAGTGGGATACCACGGTCCTGGTGCGCGGCGAGAGCGGCACCGGTAAGGAGCTGATCGCCAACGCCATCCACTACAATTCGCCGCGCGCCAGCGGCCCCTTCGTCAAGCTTAACTGCGCGGCGCTGCCGGAGACCCTGCTGGAGAGCGAGCTGTTCGGCCATGAGAAGGGGGCCTTCTCGGGGGCGGTCAAGATGCGCAAGGGGCGCTTCGAACTGGCCGATGGTGGCACCCTGTTCCTCGACGAGATCGGGGAGATCAGCGCCTCGTTTCAGGCCAAGCTGTTGCGCATTCTGCAGGAGGGAGAGATGGAGCGGGTCGGCGGCACCGACACCCTGACGGTGGATGTGCGGGTGGTCACCGCCACCAACCGCAACCTGGAGGAGGAGGTGCGCAAGGGCAACTTCCGCGAGGATCTCTACTACCGGTTGAACGTCATGCCGATCCAGTTGCCGCCACTGCGCGAGCGACTGGAGGATATCCCGGATCTGGCTCGTTTCCTGTTGCAGAAGCTCTCCCAGAAGCAGGGGCGGGAGCTGAAGATCAGCGATGGCGCCGTGCGCCTGCTGGTGGGCTACTCCTGGCCCGGCAACGTACGCGAGCTGGAGAACTGTCTGGAGCGGGCCTCCATCATCTGCGAGACCGGCCTCATCGATCGGGATGTCATCCTGTTTAACAATCAGGAGCAACGCCCCTCGCAGCCGCCATTGAGCAGTCGCCCAGCGCCGACCGTGAACGAGGCCGACGAGGATCTGGATGAGCGGCAGCGGTTGATCGCCGCCCTCGAGCGTTGTGGCTGGGTGCAGGCCAAAGCCGCCCGCCTGCTGGGAATGACCCCACGCCAGATCGCCTATCGCATCCAGATCATGAATATCAACATGCGACGGATTTGAGAGGGGTCTCGTGGGTTCTCGTGGGTTCGCGACCTGCGGTCGCTCCTACAGGTGGATGCGTGGAGTTTGGGTGGGCTGTTGTAGGAGTCGAGCGTAGCTCGCGAACCCGCCGGTGCCAGATATTGGTTCGCGACCTATGGTCGCGCCTACAGGCGGATGTATTGATAATTTATCAATCAGCATAACCAGATAGCATCCCAGAGTGGATAGTCCCCGATCTGTTGAACCAAACCCTGACGTAATGGGTTGGCAACAATGTATCTGGCCGCTTGCTTGATATCGCTATGTCGACGCATAGCCCGTTCAAAATAACCAGGTTGCCAGATCCTGCCATCCCGATTGAGTCGGTGATTGATCGCGGTGGCAGAACGCATTTTGACGTATTGCAGACAGTTACCTAATTCGCCGCTACGTAATTCGAACAACCAATGGAAATGATCCGGCATGACGACCCAAGCTAGAGAATTAACCACCTGATTTTCGTGCAATGTCTTCATTTCATTGCTGACCAAACGCCCTATATGCCAATCCGTAAAATATGCAGTTTTTGATGCGGTTACAGAGGTCACCATATAGATGGTTCCTGGATTTGAATACCGACCTTTTCGTAGGGAACGACCATGGTAGTGGGGCATATGTCAGGTTTTTTGTGGAAGATGAAGCATTAAGAAAAGCAAATGACCATACGTGCGGCGACCTGTTTGAAATTGCAGATATTGGTTCGCGACCTGCGGTCGCTACAGGTTGGTGTGTTGAATTTGGGTGGACTCTTGTAGGAGTCGAGCGTAGCTCGCGAACCCGCCGGTATTAGACATTGGTCCATGCCTTGATTCGCGACCTGCGGTCGCTCCTACAACAGATCCTTAGGTCTGATGAAGACAGCTTGATCAGACACATGGGTGTCGGCTGAGCTGATCGGATCATGGGGCAATCCATGGGTTGGCACGTAGGTCGGGGAGCAGGGTGCGGTAGTCGCTGATGGCGGGTAGCCCCGGCATGCTCTGGTGGGGTTGCTGGCTGTCGGGGTTCAGGATGCCGAGCAGGTGGCCGATGCCAAAGTCTCGGGCGGCGTGCAGGATGCGCGGAGAGTCATCGACAAACAGGGTGCGTTCGGCGGCAAAGGGCAGGGTCGCCTGCAGGGCTTGCCAGCAGGCGGCATCCTCCTTGGAGGCGCCGAAGGCGTGGGTCGAGTAGAGACCGTCCAGGTAGCTATCCAGCGCTGTGTGTTGCAGCTTGAGGGCCAGGCTGTCCGGGTGGGCATTGGTGAATAGATAGAGGCGGCGACCGCTGGCGCGCACCGCCTCGAGGAAGGGGCGTACATCGGGGCGCCAGCGGATCTTGTCGGAGATCTCCTGCTTGAGCGCCAGGATGTCGAGGCCGAGCTGGTCGCGCCAGTAATCCAGACAATACCAATTCAGGGTGCCGGCTACCGCGGCAAATACCGGCTCCAGCTCTTGGCGTGCGGCCTCCATCGACAGGCCACGGCTGGCCCCCCAACGCTCGGGTACCAGCCGTTGCCAGAAGTAGTTGTCGAAGTGCAGATCGATCAGGGTGCCGTCCATATCCAACAGCACAGTCTCTATCTCTTGCCAGGCCAGCATGGTTTTCCTTATCGCTATTTGCATACAATGGCGCACGAGTGGAACCATAGACACGGGATGGCCACCAGGCGGAGGCGGCGATTATAGCCGAACAACGATGACACGCGAAAAATGTAAACCGAAGATCCTCAAACAGGAGCTGGTGGCCGAGAGCCGTCTGTTCAAGGTCGAGTCGCTGCACCTGCGCTTTACCAATGGCAATGAGCGCATCTATGAACGGATGCAGGGGGGCCATCGCGGCGCCGTGATGCTGGTGCCCCTGCTGGATGATGAGACCCTGCTGCTGGTGCGTGAGTATGCGGCTGGCACCCACAGCTATGAGCTGGGATTTCCCAAAGGGGTCATTGATGCCGGGGAAAACGCGGTGCAAGCCGGGAATCGTGAGTTGATGGAGGAGACCGGTTACGGTGCCCGCGAGCTGATCCCGCTCAAGCAGCTGGCGTTGGCGCCGGGGTTCTTCGCCAGTCGCATGGATCTCTTGCTGGCGCGGGATCTCTACCCGGAGTGGCTGGAGGGGGACGAACCCGAGCCTCTGGAGCTGGTGCCCTGGCCGCTGGCGGATGCCGAATCGCTGCTCGATGAGCCGGATTTTAACGAGTCGCGCAGTGTGGCGGCTCTGCTCTTGGCATTGCGCTGGCTGCGGCAGCATGATCTGCGGCCATGAGCCCCCTTTCTGGCTTAAAAAGATGATGAAAAGGGTTTCCATCACGGTGGCGTTGCAACGGCTTTTAGTAAACTGGCTCCAGAAATTCGGTGAGTCAGTCGAGCCGAGCCAGGAAAAATCCACTGTAGCAACGATGTCTCTTTGTTTTCATTCGCGACCTTGATGGTCGCGTTTTTTTTGGCTCTATCCCAGTTGCCTGTCGAGAATATCTGCACCATCGACAAGGTGGCGCACGCTGACACGCCGTGAACTCGTCCATGGGGGCTCCGCCATCGAGTTTCCTTTTTCCCTCATCTTCATTGTGTTTATACCCCAAGTGGTTAATCTGACCGAGACGGAGCCGGCTAAGTGTTCTGATTGGTGTCCAATAACAGCATGTTATCCATTGAGTGTCTGGAGGTGATGATGTTCAAGCGATGGCGGTTGCCTACCCGTAGTGATCTGTTGCTAGCAATCAAACTGCTCATCATCATGTTTTCGGCATATTTTGCGGCTCAGGCATTGGGATTAGGTTCACCGATCTGGGCGGCAGCGACAGCGGCCATTGTATCCGGCGGAACACCAGGATCGGCAACTCGCAGCGGATTGTCCCGTGCCTTGGCCACGATAATTGGATTGGGGATCGGTTTACTGATGCACCTGATCCTCGGGGCTAGCTTGCTGGCGGCGGTGAGTGGATTTGTGGGCTCCTGGTTTTTCTGTCTGTGCTGGGGGCTTAAGCAGGAGATGAAGCTTGCCAGTATTACCTCGTTGATGACGACGCTTGTCGTTCAAGGCGAGGGACTGGAGCCCTCCTTGCTGATGGCAGCCTACCGGACAACCGATATCCTGCTTGGCAGTGCAATCGGGATCATCCTCAGTTATGTGTTGCTGCCTCAACGCGCGGCCAAACAACTGCAAAGCAGTATTCGGGAACATATTCACCATCTCGGTCAGCTGACTCACGACATTCTGTATTGCTATGCCTGTCGCGATGCGGGAGCTGATGCAGACTTTCGACAGCGCCTTCGCTTCCATGAGAGTGCCCGTGAGTTGCGGCGTTCACTGCAGCGTGAGATAGCGATGGAGCCAACTGCTCCAGAGTTGCGTGATCAACTGACGGAACAAATCCTGACACTGGAGCAACTGACCGATGGCATCACGGCTCT
>JAYRLO010000192.1:0-5806 GCA_041905215.1 Aeromonadaceae bacterium | reverse complement strand
CGGACTTGATTTCAAAGCATTTTGAAGGAAATCCCCTGCTCTTGCATCCGTTTTTTCATGGTACGTTTGGTTCTGTCGATCACATCACCTACCAGCTGTCCACAGGCGGCGTCAATATCATCGCCACGGGTCTTGCGCACGATCACCGTATATCCGTGCTCCATCAATACCTTGGAGAAACGGTCAACCCGGCTGTTGCTTGGTTTGCCAAACGGATTTCCGGGGAATGGGTTGAACGGGATCAGGTTGATCTTGCACGGCGTATCCTTGAGCAGCTCGGCCAACTCACGGGCCTGTTGCATGTCATCGTTGAGATGATCAAGCAAAACGTATTCCACCGTCACCTTGCCCTGATTGGCATTCGACTTGGTGGTATAGCGGCGCACCGCCGCCAGCAAGGCTTGAATATCATACTTGTCATTGATCGGCATGATCTGCGAGCGCAGCTGATCATTGGGTGCATGCAGCGAGATCGCCAGCGCCACATCGATCTCGTCACCGAGCTTATCCAGTGCGGGAACAACGCCGGAGGTGGAAACCGTCACTCGACGCTTGGAGAGGCCAAACCCCAGATCATCGAGCATCAGCTCCAGTGCCGGGATCAGGTTGGCCATGTTCAGCAATGGCTCCCCCATTCCCATCATCACCACGTTGGTGATGGGGCGTTTACCGGTCTCTTTGACAAAACCGACTACCTGGGCGGCGCGCCAGACCTGTCCAATGATCTCGGAGACCCGCAGGTTGCGGTTGAACCCCTGCTGGGCGGTCGAGCAGAACTTGCACTCCAGGGCACAGCCGACCTGAGACGAAACACAGAGGGTCGCACGATCCTCTTCCGGGATATAAACCGTCTCGACTTCCTGATCACCAACCTGCATGGCCCACTTGATGGTGCCATCGCTGGAGCGCTGTTCACAGCTGATCTCCGGAGCCCGGATCTCGGCAATCGCAGTCAGTTTCTCACGCAACTGTTTGTTGACATTGGTCATCTGGGAAAAATCATCACAGCCGAAGTGATAGATCCACTTCATCACCTGATCGGCACGGAAGGGTTTCTCCCCCATCTCGGCAAACAAGGCACGCATTGCCTTGCGATCCAGGTCCAGCAGGTTGATTTTGGTGTCGCTCATGGGAGGCTCCGGATAACCAATATACAAAAAAGAGATGTCATCAGATGGTGGCAAAGACGAGCCAGCCAACGGATGCCCCAGCTCCGGCGCAGAACGCCTGAAAATGGGGGGCGCATTGTACAAATTTTACCGGCGGCTTTCCACTGATGCCACGTGTGGGTTTGTTGATAAAACAAAAGGGAGCCGAGGCTCCCTGTGGATAGAGTTTACGGAAGTGTTAGCGAGTCCGCGGGCAGATTTCGTCGGCGCTAAAAAAGTAGGCGATTTCACGATCCGATGAGGCGACACAGTCGGAACCATGCACCGCATTCTGATCGACCGAGGTGGCATAGTCAGCGCGAATGGTACCGGCTTGCGCCTTTTTCGGATCGGTCGCGCCAATGACCTCGCGATGACGACGGATCGCATCATCCCCTTCGAGAACCTGGACCATGATGGGGCCCGAGGTCATAAATTTGATCAGAGGGTCGAAGAAGGGTTTGCCCTGGTGTTCGGCGTAAAAACCTTCGGCCTGCTCGCGCGTCAGATGCAACATCTTGGCGGCGATGATTCGTAACCCGGCATTCTCAAAGCGGTGAAAAATATCACCGATCAGATTACGGCCAACCGCATCGGGCTTAATGATGGAAAAGGTGCGTTCTGTAACCATGATGAGATCCTTAACACCGTGATAATTATCGTTTTACAGGCCGATTATATGGCATGCCCCGTCCAGATCATGGCTTTGTTTTACTTTTTATCAAAAGTTTTAACCAACTCCCAAACCAAGACGCCCAGCAGGGAACTGTTCCAGCCACGAGTTCCGCGAGCAAGTTGCTTTCACCCCAAGAGGTGGTTTGCTACCCTTGACGCCGCTTGTCCAGGTGCGACTCCCCGGCCCCGGTTTCAATCTCCATGGAGGATGTGATGCTCGAATATATCAACGCAGGATTGATCGGTTACGGCTATGCAGGCAAGACACTGCATGCCCAACTGCTCAACAGTACTCCCGGCATTCAACTGCGCACGATTGTCTCGCGCGATGCGGCCAAGGTGAAAGCAGACTGGCCCGACATGCAGGTGGTCGCCCACAGTGACGAGTTACTGGCCGATCCGAGTATCGATCTGGTGGTCATCGCCAGCCCTAACGACACTCACTATCCGCTGGCCAAGGCCGCCCTGTTGGCGGGCAAGCATGTAGTCATCGACAAGCCGTTCGCCCTGGACAGCCGCGAGGCCCGCAGCCTGGTCAGCCTGGCGCAGGAGCACGATCTGCAGTTATCGGTCTTCCATAATCGCCGCTGGGATGCCGATTTTCTGACCCTGCAACAGTTGCTAAACAGTGGGGAGTTGGGTGAGGTCTATCATCTGGAGTCCCACTTCGACCGATTCCGCCCCGAGGTCCGCGATCGCTGGCGCGAGCAAGCGGTGCCAGGTAGCGGTCTCTGGTACGATCTGGGCTCCCACCTGCTGGATCAGACCGTACAACTGTTCGGCCAACCCGAGACGCTGTGGCTGGATCTGGCCCAGCAGAGACCCGGAGCCAAGACCGATGACTTCTTCCATGCCGTACTGCAGTACGGTGCCCGTCGGGTCATCCTCCATGCCAGCACTCAGGTCGCCGAGCCAGGCGCTCGTTTCACCGTCCATGGCAGCCTGGGCAGCTATCGTAAAGTGGGGCTGGATGTGCAGGAGCAGCAGCTCAAGAGCGGTATCTCGCCCCTGGATCCGCAATTTGGTTGTGATCCCCGCCCCGGGTTGTTAACCACAGCCACCGAGCACGAACCGCGCGAACAGAGCATCGTCAATCTGACCGGTAACTACCGCAACTTCTACCACCAGATGGCAGAGGCCATCCAGCGCGGCACCCCGGTTCCGGTTAATCCCGAAGAGGTAGTCGGCGTGATGGAGCTGATCGAGCTGGGTCTGCGCAGCGCTCGTGAAGGACGCCGTCTGCCGGTTGGCCACCAGCATATCGATTCCGTGGTGCAGCAGGTGAATCACCCCGGTCACACGCACGCGGCGCCGCTGGCCATGCCGTTGGGCACCCCGAGCAGCAGTCGTCCGGCGATTCAGCCAACTGAGTCGGCCTCCTCTCGCCCTTCAATGCCCCAACCAGTGACTCCGGCGACCCTACGCCCAACTACGACGAACCCGGCCACCGCCTCTCGCCTCAGCCCCTTGCCGAGCGCATCGGGACCGGTAACGACCCGTTCGGCACAGCATGGGGTTCAGCCAGCACGAGATACTGCCATGCGTCCGGCGCTGACGCCTGCGGCGCGTCCAGCCCCGGGAAATTTCCGCCACCCGACACCACTGGATCGACTGCAGTTGCAGGATGAAGCCAAGCGCAATCCGCTCACCACGACGCCCCCATCTCATACCAGCAATCCGGCCGTCAGCCGGCCAGTGCCCAGTGGCGCAGCGTCGGGAGCCCCGAGTAGCGCCCCTCGCCCACTCCTGCGTGAATCCCCCCTGACCTCGCGGCCCTCACAGCTGACACAGTTCAGCGCCACCGATGAGCCTCGTTCAATCCAGGCTCAAGAGCCGACACCCAGCATCTCTGGTCCGCTGCCCAGGGTCGATGATGGCGACGCTCGCCGCGAGCCTCGTTTCACGGCACCACAGCCCCCCGCGGCACCGCTGATCCCGGGGCTAAGTTCACCGGGGCTGTATGTCGATGAGCCCAGAGCCGTCAGCAAGCCGAAAACCGGACAACTGCCCCCGCTGCGCATCGACCCCACCGGTGATGCGGATGAGGACGATCTGCCGCCCTTTAGCGCCAGCTAACTGGCCACAATCGAGGTCTGCACCAAGACGAAGGGGAAGCCATGGCTTCCCCTTGTTATTGGTTATGTCGCAATTGTCTGTTGAAGCGCAGGAGTCAGCGTCGAGCTGAGGCACACACTTCATGCAGCCAGCGTGCAATCAGGCGTACGCCATGCCCCTTGGCACCCGCGGCCCAGAGATCGTTGCCATTTTTTTGGTAGGAGGCAGAGAGATCCAGGTGTACCCAGTTGATCTGCGGTGCCACAAAGCGTGACAGGAAGGCTGCCGCCGTAGTCGCCCCTGCGGTTCCCTCTGCCGAAGCGACGTTACCCATCTCGGCAAAACTGGAGCTCAACTGCCCCAGATGCCAGCTCTCCAGTGGCAGCGGCCAGGCCTTCTCATTGACCTCACGGGCCCACTGGCACAGCTGCAAAGAGCGGGATTCGTCCAGACTCAGCACCGCATGGTAATCACGCCCCAGCGCCACCTTGGCCGCCCCGGTCAGAGTCGCCGCGTCGAGTATGTTGTTGGTTCCCGTCTCGGCGGCACAGAGCAGGCCATCGGCCAGCACCAGACGTCCCTCGGCATCGGTATTGAGGATCTCGACGCTGGCACCATTGCGGTAGGTCAAGATGTCACCCAGCTTGAAGGCATGCCCACTCACCAGATTCTCGGCGCAGCAGAGGAACAACTTGACCCGCGCCTTGAGCCCTTGGCGGATCGCCAGCGCCAGAGCGCCGCTGACCATGGCCGCGCCGCCCATGTCGGACTTCATCGGCAGCATGTTATCCGACCCCTTGATGCTGTAGCCCCCCGAGTCGAAGGTGATCCCCTTGCCCACCAGACAGGCGGCGACCGGCGTCTGCGGATCGCCACTCGGGTTGTAATCGAGCATCAGCAGCGCGGGCACCCGTTCGCTACCACGACCCACCTGGTAGGTACCGATATGGCCCAACTCCTTGAGGGTTTCACCACTGATGATGTCAAAGCTGGTATGTTCCGGAGCCTGCTGGCCGATGAAGGTCGCCGCCTGCTCCGCCAGGCTCAGTGGATAAAGCTCCTCGGGAGTGGCATTGGTGATCTGCCGGGTCCAGCGCGTCACCTCCAGCAGGGCATCAAGCTGAGCCTGCTCGGCGGTCGGCATGTCGCCCAGGTAGAGGCTCTGTCCGGCGCGGGGGTTGTAGAAGCCTTGGTAGAAGGCGTAGCGGCGCTCCAGATCCCAGTCGCTACCGATCAGCGCCACCTGCTTGACCCCTTGGGCGTCCAGACGACGCCCGGCTCGTTGGATCAGCCGTAAACATTCGGCTTCGGCCCCCGTCAGGTGAATGACGGCCCCACCCTGGTTGAAACTGAGAAACGCCTTGTCACCCCATTGGGCTTCGGCGGCATGATCGGTAAGCAGGACTTTCATGATGGCGGACATAGCGGCGGCAATCCTTGTTACGGTTGAAGATGAATGCAAAAAGGCCACACCTGGGTGGCATGGCCTCTAATTTAGGCGTCTTTTGGCGACCAGACCAGCATATTTACCTAGGGTTGGCGACTGTCCAACACTAAATACCAGCTCCTAATTATGCGACAGCGACAAGGTAGCACACGCTGACACGCCGTAAACCCATCCATGGGGGCTCCGCCGCGCCATCCCTGGCGCAGAGGGTCAGCTTAGCGCTACCCTGCCTCTGTGACGGGTGATCTGCTATTCGGAACAGCTAGTTAGTGACGCTCAGAAGCCAGATTGACCGTGTACTTGGGAATATCGACCACCAGATCGGCATCCGCCACCTTCGCCTGGCAGCTGAGACGGGATTCCGGCTCCAGTCCCCAAGCCTTGTCCAGCATGTCATCCTCCAGCTCGTCGCTCGGTTCGAGGGAGTCGAACCCCTCCCGCACGACACAGTGGCAATTGGTACAGGCACAGGATTTCTCGC
>JAYRLO010000191.1:0-5848 GCA_041905215.1 Aeromonadaceae bacterium | reverse complement strand
CTTGGCTGTCGTGGGATGCGTAGTCTACGCATCCCGCGTTATCAGTCAAGCATTTTTTGCTTGTCTTTCAACGCTGCCGGACATCTCGTCCGTCGATGAGGGCGCATTATAGGGAGCGGTTTTCGTCTGACAAGGCTTTTTTGCTCACACAGCGCCGTTCGCACAAATAACCGGCACAACGCGCTGAATGTGAACAAAAACTACCTCGCGCCATCGTTATCTCTGGTGCCAAGGAAGGTTTCCGCAAAGTTTTCGACCTGGAGCCAGTCCGTAAATTCGATGTCTTGATGTTTATTGGTACTACCACCCGTCATCCGCATAATGAGCTGAATAATCAGCGTCTGCCACCATGTATAACGAGAGTATCGGAGCGCCCCTGCGAACACGCCACAGTGTTTCGGCTGCCAAGGCGAACCTCGTAGCCATTTGCGGGTATACGTATTGGTTAATGGTTCGCGTTTTTCTGGTTTTCGAGCAGTCAAGCAGACCGCGACAAATGCCGCATCGCATCGCGTCAGCTCGCCGGCTCGCTGCCGAACTCGCTGAGTCAGCAGTTTGGGGAAATGGCCGTAACGAATAGAGGCTGCCACCAATACCCGGTCATATTCCGCCAGGTTGCGGCTCGGCTCCTCAGCCAGCAGCCGCCACTCCACGTCGTAACCCGGAACATGGCGTACCATATGTTCCAGGATCTTCCGAGTCTGCCCCTCGTGGGTCGCATACCATACCAATAATCCCGCCATGTTCGTCTCCTTATGCGACACACCACTGAACAACCATGCGACCATTACTTCGATTAGCGGCCGCTGAACTGAATTCTCTCACGAAATCCTGAGGGCACAGTCCAGTGACTCGAACTTGTTCCTCATAGAAATAATCTACTGACTCACAGGAAAAATGCGCCATCAACCATTGGCACAGGGGCAACTCTTCATAACTGCAGCATAAGCTGAATTGTTGACAGGCAACGATCAAGCGAGTTGGCACTGAACCCAATAGTTCCGCGGCGCCATGGCTATAGGCGCGAACCAGACCACCAGTGCCCAATTTGATTCCGCCATAATAACGTACTACCACGACGGCTATTTCCCCCAACCCACAGCCCAGCAACAGGTTCAACAATGGCTTGCCTGCCGTACCGGATGGTTCACCATCATCGCTAAACCCATAACTCTGTCCATCTAGAGGATGCCCCGCCACACAGGCCCAGCAATGATGGCGCGCAGCTGAATGTTCATTACGGAGACTCGTCAGCCACTCCCGCATCGCCGCCTTACCCGCAACATGCCCTACATATGTCAAAAAACGGCTCTTCTTGATCTCTTCGCTGCAGCTAACCAGCCCTATTGGAATCCGATAATTACCATTTAACTTTTCCACTATCGCCATATCCATTAAACGTGTTGTACATAGTTTCCCCGAACTCCGCTCGTTTAGTCACTGAACCACATCACCATGCAGTCATTGGCTTACTTCCCATCACACCAGGAGCACGATGACGAGGAGCTAAAGGAGCCAAAGGGCAAGACATTCCGCTATTCAGCGTGAATCTGTCTCCATGCAGCTCCAAGGGGCCATAAGGTTCACATCTTCCCGGCCATTTCCTTGCATTTTCAATCACAAGTGTGTTCAATCTGCCCACTTGTTGCGGGGGCTCATAAAGAGATGGCGAAAGGTAAGCAAATCCTCATCGTTGATGATGACCAGGAGATCAGAGAACTGCTTAAGGAGTATCTCACTCGCTCCGGGTTTGATGTTCTCGCCGCTGCAGAGGGGGGGGAGATGTATCAACATCTGGCGGCTAACACACCAGACTTGATCATCCTCGACATCATGATGCCAGGAGACGATGGTTTTAGTCTCTGCCAACAGATCCGTCGCCGCTCACAAGTCCCCATCATAATGCTGACCGCAGCCTCTGATGAAGCAGACCGCGTCATCGGCCTGGAGCTCGGTGCCGATGACTACATAGCCAAACCGTTCAGCCCTCGTGAGTTGATGGCTCGCATCAAAGCCCTGCTGCGACGCGCAGAATTCCGCCAACCCGAAAAAGAGAGCGGTCGTCGCATCCGTTTTGCCGATTGGGTTCTGGATACCCTGAGTCAACATCTGCTCAATGATGATGGATCTGAGATGGATCTGACGGGCAGCGATTTTTTGTTGTTGTCGCTCTTCCTGCAGCATCCTGGGCAAGTCATGGATCGCGACAGCATCAGCGATGCCACTCGAGGTAGAGAGACACTGCCAATGGAGCGCGGTATCGACGTGCAAATCAGCCGACTGCGGCAAAAACTGGGCGATAACGGCAAGAGCCCGCGCATCATCAAAACCATTCGCGGCAGCGGCTATATGCTGATTGCCGAAGTGAGCCATGAAGAGTAAGCAGTTTCTCTCCAGACTGCTTCCTCGTTCCCTGCTGTCGCGCATGTTATGGTTGCTGCTGCTGGCCATAGTGCTGGCGCAGAGCCTGATCTCCGGGCTTTGGATGCGGCAACTGCAAAAGCATGAACTCGATGGCATGCTCAGTGCGACACGCAACTTGGCCAACTCGGCGGCGGCCACCATCACTTTCTTCCAATCACTTCCTCTGCAGTATCGCCAAATCGCCCTCGAACAACTACGGAACATGGGCGGCAGCCGTTTCTTTGTCTCGCTCAACAAAGAACAGATCCAGTTAAACAAGTTCCCGGACTCCAGTCGCAAAAACCTGGTCATCAATGAGGTGCGCAACGTCCTGCACCACAAGCTGGGCTACGGGTTGACGATCCAGGTCGACTTCGCCGACCCGGATGGTTTGCATGTCTTCAACAATAAGACTCTTCTTGCTGACATCCCCTCATCCTGGGCTCGTCACACCCTACTCATGGAACCCCTGAATCCACCGATTCTGGTCACGCAGATTGAACTGGCCAAGGGTGAGTGGCTCTACCTGGCTGCGCTACTTCCTGCCCCCTACATGACTCTGGAAGAGGCCTCCATCCCACCCCACCAGATCCGTTTCATCGTGCTCTTGAGCGGCATTCTCTTTCTGTTCACGTTTGTCCTCATCCGCTGGCAGACACGCCCTTTGCGTCAACTCGCCTCGGCCGCCGTGACGCTGGGGAAAGACATCGACCAAGCAGCCCTGCCCGAAGAGGGAGCCAGCGAAATAGTCGCCGTAACTCGCGCCATCAATGTCATGCAGCATCGTATTCGCCGTTATATTGATGATCGGGAACGTCTGTTCAGCTCGATTTCCCACGACCTGAAGACGCCCATTACGCGCCTGCGCCTGCGCGTGGAGCTACTGGAAGACGAACAGCAGATCAGCAAGTTCAATAAGGATCTCGATGACCTGGAGATGATGGTCAAGGGAGCCCTACAGACCGTCAAAGACACGGATATTCATGAGAATGTCGAACTCATCGACATCAACCAACTCCTGGATCAGTCAGCCGAGGGCTATAACCTCGGCGGTAAGGCACTGGTGCGGATCGAGGGTCATTGCAAAAAACTGTATCGTGGTAAACCGCTGGCGCTCAAACGCTGTATCAGCAACCTCACCGATAACGCCATCAAATATGGCCACCGAGTCCGTATCATCGTCATGGATGATATTGAGGAACAGGATGAGGCCGAAGTCGTCATCCTCTATTTCATTGACGAGGGTCCGGGTTTGCCACCGGATCAGCTCGAGAAGATTTTTGAACCCTATTACCGTCTCAGCCATGACACTCCGGGAACGGGCTTGGGGCTGGGCATTGCCCGCAGCATAGCTCACGCACATGGTGGCGATCTGGTGCTGGAAAATCGGCCGCAAGGTGGTTTACAAGCCGTCCTATCGCTGCCGAGGCACTGATCATGCGCATCCTGGCAGCGCTTATCCTCGGGTTACTCATCCCCCCCCTCAGCCCAGCCAGCGAGATTGAGGTGCTGCACTGGTGGACAGCTGGCGGTGAAGCACGCGCTACCGATGTGATCCGCAGCCACTGGCAGGCTCTTGGCCATCGCTGGATCGATGCGGCCATTGCCGGCGGCGGAGGCAAATCAGCCATGCTGGTACTACGCAGCCGGGCCCTGAGCCATCAATTGCCACAAGCGGCACACCTCAAAGGGGCCGAGTTACACGAGTGGGCGCATAACGGTTTCTTGAGAAACCTGGATGACGTTGCACGCCGGGGCCAATGGCAGTTGCGCCTCTATCCATTTGTCAGCTCGACTCTTAATCACCAGGGCCATTTCGTTGCCGTACCCGTAGGCCTGCATCGCGTCAATTGGCTATGGATAAATCGCGCCCTGTTTGAGCGAGTGCATCTGGCCCCCCCTCGCGACTGGGAGGAGATGACGACGGTGGCTCAACGCCTCAAGCAGCAGGGAATTACCCCATTGGCCATGGGGGATGACCCCTGGCAACTGGCGATCCTGTTTGAAGCCATCGCCCTGGGCGAAGGCGGGAGTGACTTTTTCCGCCGGGCATTCGTCAATCTGGATGCCGACACCTTAGCCGGCCCGCAGATGCAGCAGGTACTGCGCCGCTTCCACAGTCTTCGTCCCTTCCTGCCCGCGAACCATATAGGCCTGCCATGGAATCAAGCGACCCGCATGCTGCGCGATGGGCAGGCGGCGATGCAACTGATGGGAGATTGGGTCAAGGGCGAACTCAACGAGCCAGGGCGCCCGTTCGACAATAACATCCGATGCCTGCCAGCCCCCGGTACCGCCGGTAAGTTCAGCTATAACCTGGACTCCATGGCCCTGTTCCAGCAAACCGACCCCGAGCATGATCAGGCCCAGCAACGATTTGCCGAGCTGTTGATGGATGACAACTTTCAACTGGAGTACAACCGGGTTAAAGGCTCCATCCCACCGATCGCCGAAATAGAATCGGATCAGCTCGATCTCTGTGCTCAGCAGTCGATACTGGCGTTGCAACAGGCGAATCTACATGGTGACCTGGTCCCCAGCATGGCCGAGGGAATGGCAATCCCCACGAACGTCCAGCAGGCTATTTTCGAGTTACTAGCCAGCTATTTCAGCGATCCGCAAGGCGATGCCGAAGCCACCGCCAAGCAGTTGGCGAAGGCTGTTCAGGCAGCACGCGCCGAGTATTGAAAGAGTGGGCTCCGTCAGGAAGAGCAGAGCCTGGCGTGGTAAACTGCAAAGCAATTCATGCACAGCAACGAGGTCAACATGCAAGGACAAGGTTCAGCCGGCAACGTGATAGCCGCACTTTGTAGCTTCTTCATCCCTGGGCTGGGACAACTGGTGCAAGGACGCCTGTTGATGGCCATTCTTCATTTCGTCATGGCGGGAGTCTTGTGGATTATTCTCCTCGGTTGGATCATCCACCTGTGGTCGATCATAGATGCCGCCCTGTGGAAACCAGCCAGCGCCGACCGGAATCTGGAGTAACTTGATTCCAAGCCAACGCTGAGTATGATCGGCGCCTTCGCCAGCGGAGGAATAGCATGAACGAGCAGTTTACCGTCGCCCAGCATCAGCTGGATGCCCAAGGGCTGCGCTGCCCAGAGCCGGTCATGATGGTGCGCAAAACCGTGCGCGGCATGCAACCTGGAGAAACCTTGTTGATCCTGGCCGACGACCCGGCCACGACACGTGACATCCCCAGCTTCTGCCGCCACATGGATCACACCCTAGTGGCCAGTGAAACCAACGAATTACCCTACCGTTATCTGATCCGCAAAGGGCTCTGACAGCCCAGGCTCATAGCCACTTGTGCAGTCGGAGCCATACCGCCAGACAGACAATCAGGGTCACCAGGGTGGAGACAAACATCAAAAACCCCGTATCGGACTGCCCCCCCGGGATCCCACCCAGATTGACACCGAACAAACCGGTCAAAAATGTC
>JAYRLO010000190.1:0-5854 GCA_041905215.1 Aeromonadaceae bacterium | reverse complement strand
CCTCAACCGGAACTGGCTTCGCGTTAGCCGGTATTGATGGAGATGGCTCGCCGAGCGAGCCGACTCACTCCTGCTGGTAGTAGTGGCGATACCAGCTGACAAATTGAGCCAAACCCTCGGAGAGTTTGGTGTGTGGCTTGAAGCCAATCACCCTCTCCAGCGCCGAGGTATCGGCACTGGTCTCCAGAACATCGCCGGGCTGCATGGGTAGCAAGTTCATCGAGGCCTGCACGCCCAAGGCTTGCTCCAATTCACGAATGAATTCGGTCAGCTGGATCGGCTGGCTGTTGCCTATGTTGTAGACCCGATACGGGGCGCTGCTGTCGGCCGGAGAACCGGTCTCGACACTCCAGCCTGGATTGGGTTGCGGGATGACATCGCACAGTCGCACCACGGCTTCGGCGATATCGTCGATATAGGTGAAGTCGCGGCGCATGTCGCCCTGGTTGTAGACATCGATGGCCCGTCCTTCGAGGATTGCCTTGGTGAATTTGAACAGCGCCATGTCCGGACGCCCCCAGGGGCCATAGACGGTGAAGAAGCGTAGCCCGGTCGTCGGCAGGTTATACAGATGGGCATAGCTGTGGCTCATCAGCTCGTTGGCCTTCTTGGTCGCCGCATACAGGGATACCGGATGGTCGACGCTGTCATCGGTCGAGAATGGGGTCTTGCGGTTTAGCCCGTAGACCGAGCTGGAGGAGGCATACAGCAGGTGGCCGACCCCACTGTGACGACACCCCTCGAGCACGTTCAGATGGCCGACCAGATTGGCATCGGCATAGGCGTGCGGATTGTCGATGGAGTAGCGCACTCCGGCCTGTGCCCCCAGATGGATGACCCGCTCAAACTGTTCGTCGGCAAACAGTTCGGCCATTGCCACTCGGTCTGCCAGCTCCAGCTTGAGAAATCGGAAATTCGGCTGGGTCTCGATGCGTGCCAGCCGTGCCAGCTTGAGGTTCACGTCGTAGTAGTCATTCAGGTTATCGATGCCGACCACATCATGGCCCTGAGCCAGCAGACGTTCGGCAACATGAAAACCGATAAAACCGGCAGCGCCGGTGATCAATACCTTCATCTTTGATTCTCGCTCATTGGTAACCATGCTGCGGTTGGTAGCGGTACGGCGTCAACTCGGCTTGCGCCTGCTGGCAGGCGGGGCGCAGGGCATCGGCGCGATAGAGGGTCCAGAGTTCGCCGTGGCGTTGTCCCAATGCTTCCCCCTTGCTGGCATCGAAGCAGGGATCCAGCATCCGGGCTGGTGCCAATAACCAGCGATGGGTTCCTTCCTGTATCCAGCGGGCACTGGACTGGATCTGGGCCTGGTTCTCGGCCTGATAGGACCAGTGCTGGATCGGCCGATCGGCAAACAACAGAAACTGTTCACGGAATTTGACGATCAACAGCTCATCCTGTGGCGGCACTCGGCTGCTAACTTCGGCCATGATACCACGCGGGGTCCGCACGTCATTCAGCAGGGGGTAGGCCCACAGGCTGTAGTGCAGCCAGAGCACGGCCAGGGTGGTTAGGCAGGCGGTGAGCGGGGCGCGCCGCAGCAGGGTGTTGACCAGCAGGCCAGCGAGGCCGATGGAGAGGGCCAACAGCCAGGGGTTGCTCCCCAGCTCTGCGGCCTTGGCCGCCAGCTTGGGACTCATCAGCAGGGCGATGGCCAGCAGGACGAACAGGCCACTGAGCAACCAGCCCAAGCCTTGCAGTAGGCGTCGAGGCCAGCGCCGCTCCAGCAACATGGGGAGCCAAGGGGCCGCCAACAGTGCCAATGCTGGTGTTCCCGGCGTGATGTAGACACCACGCTTGCCTGGTGAAATCGAGAAGAAGCAGAGCATGAGCAGCAGGTAGCCGACCAGCAGGATTACCGTTCGATCACCCTGCCGCCAGGCCTGTCGGCTCTGCCAGATGATCCAGGGCAATAACAGAGACAGAGGCAGCCAGAAGAGGGGGACCACCTCGGTCAGGTAATACCAGAAGGGTTTGATGTGGTGCCAGGAGTTGGCATAGCGGGTCACCGTCTGGTGGAACAGCAAGTTGTTTCGGTAGGCCTCATAGGTGGCATCATGGCTGGATGCCACTGCAATCAGCATTGGCAGCAGCCATAGCCCGATGGCTAGCAGCATGAATAGAGGGCCTGCCAATGCTTTCAGCCAGGCGCTGCGGGTGGCGGTGCGGATTTCCTGGTGGTGGGTCCAGAGTGTCGGGACGAGGATCAGGAGGGCCAAAAAGCCAACCCCCTTGGTGATGATACCCAGACCCGCGGCGAACCAACCCAGATAGTACCAACGCCACTCGCCGTCGCAGAGCAAGAAGCGCATAAAACCGTAGAGCCCCAGGGTGACGGCGAAGGTGAGCAGAGCATCGATCTGGGCCAGCTTGGCCTGGATGGTGAACTGCACCGTGAATAGCAGCAGCAAGCCGGCGCGAAAGGCGGTCTGCGGGTTCCACAACCGGCGCGCCAGATCGAAAACCAGCGCCAGAGAGCCGAGGCCGGCCAGCAGGTTGGGTAACAGGAAGGCGATACGCATCGAGCCGGTCAGCTGGTAGAACAGCGCTATGGCCCACATGAACAGTGGCGGTTTATCCGGATAGATCTCCCCTCCGCGGAAGGGAAATAACCACTGCCCGGATTCAACCATCTGTTTGGCGACCAGGGCAAAACGGGGCTCATCGGCAGGCCAGGGATCGCGCAGTCCCATACCGGCGCCGAGAATGACCAGACCCAACAGCAGCAACAGCCAGAAGGCCTGACGCTCGGAGTCGGGTCCGTGCAGCGTTCGATGATCGGTCAACATGCTATCTCCTTGATTCGGCTATTCGCCTCTGTCTCTGTGCCAGCCCCGGTGTTTGATATCCAGGTAGAGGCTGTAGAAAGCGGTGAAGGCGGGGAACAGATTCTGCAACACGCCGACGGAGTCCTGTTTCGCGGAGAACAGGAAATAACACAGGGTCATCAAACTGCCGACCACGCTCATGTACCAGAACAGCCGGGGGATTACCGGTTTACCCGCCCGCTTGGAGGCCACGAACTGCACCAACCAGCGCCCGCCGAACATCAGGGCTCCGGTATACCCGATCAGCTTCCAGCCGGTGACGTGCAAGCCAGTCCAGAACAGCCAGGTGATGGGCAGATCGAGCAGACTCATGGCCGCCGCTCCTGAATGTGAACTACTTTGGCCCGGCGTTTGAGCCACCAGACGCCGAGTACATCGACGAGTCCGACCCACAGGCGGTTCCAGACGCCATAGTTGGAAACCCCAGCCTGGCGAGGTCTGTGATTGACCGGATGCACCAGCATGCTGCCGCCTTGGGCCTGGATCAGGGTTGGAATATAGCGATGCATGTGATTGAAGGAGGGCAGGCGCAGATAGCGCTCGCGCAAGACGGCCTTCAGGCCGCAGCCGGTATCGGGTATACCGTCTTTGAGCATGAAGTCGCGAAAGCCATTGGCCACCTTCGAGGAGATGCGCTTGACCCAGTCATCACGGCGATTGACGCGGTGACCGATCACCCCCCAGACGGCTGGATCCCGCTGGTTGGCACTCTGCACCGCCGCCAGCATGCCGGGGATATCGGCCGGGTCATTCTGGCCGTCGGCATCGAGCACTACCAGCCATTTGCCCCGCGCCTGCCAGGCACCGCTGAGGATGGCGATGCTCTGGCCGACGCTCTGCTGGTGGCGTACGAGTAGCAGATGGGGGTTCTCGTCCGCCAGAGTTTGCAGTTCGTTCCAGGTGTTATCGGTACTGCCATCATCGACATAGATCAGCTCATAATCGTCGCGAGCGGCCATGGAGGTCTGGATTTCGGTGATTAGCGGGCGGATATTTTCGGCCTCATTCTTGGCCGGGATAACGATAGAGATGGCGGGTGTCGGCTCAGAATATAGTGCGCTCATAAGGCGTCCTTCTGATTGAAAACAAGAGAACAAAAATAATGAGAGAGCTAGAGAGCTAATGCTTGTCAGTTAATAGGTTCGGGAGAGAAACCCTCTCTCGCCAACTCGCCGTAAACCCCTCCATGGGGGCTCGATGGCGGCATCCCTGCCGCCAACGGTTGGCTCAAAAGGCTATCTCTCCTTCGCTAACTGACTGGCATTAGAGCTAGAGAGCTCCATTTTGCTCCCGCCCTGCTGCGGAGTAAATTATCGATGAGTAACGGATTATTGCAGGAAAATATTAAGTGATAATTAAAGCTCGTAGCGGGGCATCTCCAGCGTCATCACATCGCGAACGGCGAAGCCTTGCAGGTAGTCGACCGATTTCTGACTCAAGGTGTGAACCTGAGATTCGGATTCGACCCGATAGGCCAGCAGTGGCACGTTGCGCATCTGGGCCTCTTCCAGCCAGTGGTGCCAATTCGGGTTGTGGTGATCCGAGACATCCATGCGCAGCATATCGAAGGGCAAAAATTGGCTGTAGGGGTGTTCAAGGCAGTCAACATCGAGGACAAAACGGATCTTGCTGTCATGCAACTGGGTCATGGCTTTGCGCAGGTGGGGCATATCCTGCACCTGATCCAGCTCGAGGATGTGAAGCCAGAGTGGCGCCGGCATCAGGCAGTCATTCAGGCTCTGGAGTGCCGAGAGCACCTCTGCCGTCGGCAGCGAGCGGGCAAAGATGTTCAGCAGCCAGCAGCCCTGGTCCTGTTTGCAGGCACTCAGTTCGGCGGCCATCTGACAGACGTGCAGATCCAGGGCGCGACGCAGATCCAGGTGCTTGACGATTTTCAGCAGGGCTTGCGGATCCGGGTACTCCTTGAAGCGCAACAGCAGTTCGTGGCCGAATAGCATGCCATTTCGATGCAGGATCGGCTGGGCAATGAAGTGCATCTCTGATCCGTTGAGTATGCCGGGAAGTCCTTGCAACATGCCGTTCGCCCCATGAGTCAGTTCGCCCTAGTTTTTAGTGTAATCCATTCTGGGAACTATGAGCCCTCTTGAGGCTGATTTGGGTTCGGGGGCGAGCTTGCTATAATCCCCCCCCTTGGCACGAAAGGTGTGGTATCCATGAGGCAGATGAGAGTATGACGGCGGAATATCAACAACGATTTGGTGGCATTGCCCGCCTCTACGGTCAGCCCGCTCTGACTCAGTTTGCCGCCGCTCATGTCTGTGTGGTGGGGATCGGTGGTGTCGGCTCCTGGGCCGCCGAGGCGTTGGCTCGCTCCGGTATCGGACGGCTGACGCTGATCGATCTCGATGATATCTGCATCACCAACACTAATCGGCAGATCCACGCCCTGCAGCAGACTGTGGGGGAACTCAAGGTGGAGGTGATGGCCGAGCGCATTCGCGCCATCAATCCCGAGTGTCAGGTGACCGTGGTGGATGATTTTGTCACGGCTGACAACATGGCCGAGCATATTCACAGTGACTTTGACTATGTCATTGACGCCATCGACAGCCTCAAGGCCAAGGTTGCCCTGATTGCCTTCTGCAAGTATCGCAAGATCCCGATCATAGTCGCCGGTGGGGCGGGTGGGCAGATGGATCCAACCCAGATCCAGGTGGCCGACCTGAGCAAGACCATCATGGATCCGCTGGCCGCCAAGGTGCGGGGTGAATTACGGCGTCTGCACAACTTCAGCAAGAACCCGCAGCGTAAGTTCGGTGTGGAGTGTGTCTTCTCTACCGAGCAACTGCGCTATCCCGATGGTGCGGGCGGCGTCTGCCACGCCAAGGCGCAGAGCGATGGCAACATGAAGATGGATTGTGCCTCCGGCTTTGGGGCCACCACGGTTGTCACCGCGACCTTCGGCTTTACGGCGGTGTCGCGGGTACTGAAGAAGATTGCCGAGCGAGGAGCCAAGGCTTTGCGTCCGCAGCCTGAGGCTGCGGACGCCTAGT
>JAYRLO010000189.1:0-5859 GCA_041905215.1 Aeromonadaceae bacterium | reverse complement strand
GCCATGGCCTCCCATCGGCTGCGAACCCTGTTGACCATGCTGGGGATCATCATCGGCATCATGGCGGTGGTCAGCGTGGTGGCTTTAGGTCAGGGCGCCCAGCAGAAGGTGGTCAATGACATCAGCTCCATCGGCACCAATACCATCGACATCTATCCGGGTAAGGATTGGGGGGATGAGCGGGCCGGAGCCATCGAGACGCTAGTGCCCGCCGATCTGACCGCACTGCAGGCCCAGGTCTATGTCGATAGCGTGACGCCGAGCCTGAGCAGCAGCCAGTTGCTGCGCTATGGCAATGTCACGGCCAACGGCTCCATCAGTGGTGTTGGCGCGCAATACTTTCGGGTGCGGGGTTATACGCTGGCTCGAGGGTCTCTGTTTAGCGACGACGACGTGCAACGGCATGGCCAGGTGGTGGTGATCGATCACAACACCCGGAAGAAGTTTTTCCCACATGGTGAGGATCCCATCGGCAAGGTGATGTTGCTGGGAAGCCTGCCGTGCCGGGTGATTGGTGTGACGGCAGAAAAGGAGAGCCCCTTTGGGAATTCCGATAGCCTGAATGTCTGGATCCCCTACACCTCGGCGATGAGTCGCCTGCTGGGGCAAAACTACTTCAGCTCAATGACGGTGCGGGTTCGCGATGGCCTCTCCAATGCGATTGCCGAGCAGGGGATCCTCAAGCTGCTCACCCAGCGGCACGGTACTCAGGATGTCTTCACCAACAGCAGCGACAGCATCCTCAAAACGGTGCAAAAGACGACGGGAACTCTGACCCTGCTGATCTCGGCCATCGCGGTCATCTCACTGATTGTTGGTGGCATCGGGGTAATGAATATCATGCTGGTGTCGGTGACGGAGCGTACCCGCGAGATCGGTATCCGCATGGCGGTGGGGGCTCGGCAGAGCGATATTCTGCAGCAGTTCCTGATCGAAGCCGTGCTGGTCTGTCTGTTGGGAGGGGGGATCGGCGTCCTCTTCTCATTCGGTGTCGGTGTGGTCTTCTCCTGGTTTGTCCAGGCGATCAGCATGGTCTTCTCGATGACCTCGATCATTGTCGCTGTACTCTGCTCGACGCTGATCGGCGTCCTGTTTGGCTTCCTGCCGGCGCGCAATGCCGCGCAACTTGATCCGATAGAGGCTCTGGCCCGTGAATAATTTATCCGCGCATTCGCATTTTTCCCGCTCAGCCCTGCTGTTGGCTCTCGCCGCCGTGTTGCCGCTACTCGGTGGTTGCAGTGCGCTGCGTTCTGATTATCAAACCCCCGATGTGGTGATGCCGGCGCACTGGCAGCAGGCTACCACGACTCAGGTAGCAGCTCCGCAACTGGCACCCCTCTGGTGGCAGGCGTTTAACGATCCCCAACTCGACGCCCTGATCGCCGAGGTATTGCGGCGAACTCCGGATCTGGCCGTGGCTGGACTCAAGCTGCGCAAGGCGCGCCTGCAGGCCGATCTGACCGCAACTAACCGGACCCCGGATCTGGCGGTTGAGGCCTCCTCTCAGGTTTCTCAGCCGCTGGATGGCGGCTCATCGGCCCATGGCTACAGCGCCCAGGCCAGCCTCAGTTATGAGCTGGATCTGTGGGGGCGACTGGCCAGCAGTCGCGACGCGGCCCGTTGGGAGGCCGAGGCCACGGCGCAAGATAAGGCGGCAACGGCGCTGAGCCTGGTGGGCACTACCGCCGCACTCTATTGGCAGATCGGTTACTTAAATGAGAGCCTGGCATTGGGCGAGCAGAATTTGGCCGACACGCGCCGCGCCCTGGATCTGGCCATCCTCAAGCACCAGGCCGGAGCGACCGATGGTCTGGATCTGCTGCAGGCTCGGCAGGATCTGGCGACTCAGGAGGCTGAGCTGACACAAACCCGTCAGCAACTGGTCGAGCAGCGCAATGCGCTGGCGCTGTTGTTTGATGCCCCTCCCGAGCAGTGGCAGTCTCAGGAACGGCCTAGCCTGAAAAATCTGGAGTTGCCACTGGTGCCAGCTGGCCTGCCTGCCGATCTCTTGGCACGACGCCCCGATCTGCAAGCCAGTGAATTGCGCCTGCGCTCGACCCTGGCCAGTGGCGACAACACGCGCTTGAGCCTCTATCCGGTGCTGTCGCTGACGGGCTCGGCGGGCGGCGAAAGTTCGAGCCTGAGCAAGGTATTGCAGGATCCGGTGGGCACGCTAGGGGCGGGCTTGTCCTTGCCTTTTGTCAATTGGAACCAGCAGCAGCTGAATGTGCAGTTGGCCGATGCCGATTATGCTCAGGCGGTTGTCGCGTTCCGGCAGTCGCTCTACCAGGCCCTGTCCGAAGTGGAGAATAAGCTGGCGGCATCTAGCCACTACCAGCAGCAAGCCGAGCAATTGCAGGCGGCATTCACCCTGGCGAGCCGCAGCGAACAACTGGCCGAGGTGCGCTACCGGCAGGGGGCCACCGGAATTCAATCCTGGCTTGATGAGCAGCAGAAGCGGCGTACCGCCGAGCTGGCATTGGCGGAGAATCGCCTTAACCAGCTGAATAACCAGATGCAGCTATTCCAGGCGCTGGGAGGTGGTAGCTAGTCTCATCACAGGTTTCGAACCATCACGGCGATAAAGATCTGGTTCGCGACCTGCGGTCGCTCCTTCAGGTGGATGAGTGGAGTTTAGGTGGGCTGCTGTAGGAGTCGAGCGTAGCTCGCGAACCCGCTGGGGTCTGGCATCGGTGGCAATTTTGTCGGCGTGAGCCACCTTGTCGATGTAGCAGAAGTTTCTCAAAACTGGGACGGAGCCAAAAACAAAGGCCACCTCGGTGGCCTTTGTGCTATCAGAGAAAGAGGAGGGGTTAGAACTTCATGCCCCGCAGCAGCTGATCCAGCTCGTTGGCGGTTACCTTGAGGTTTTGGGTTCCAGCCACAGTGGCCGAGGTGGACTCTTCAACCTGCATGGCTTGCTGACGAACACCTTCGATATTCTGTGAAATCTCGGCGGCTACCGAGCTCTGTTGCTCTGCCGAGGTGGCGATCTGCGCACTCATCTCGAAGACCGACTCGCTGTAGCTGGCAATACGTTCGATGTCGTGGCCAACGCCGCTGATCAAGTCGCGACTGGTCGCCGCTTGATGCACCGTCTTCTCCATGATCTGGTTCAGATCACCGGTACCGCTTTGCAGCTCTTCGATCATCTTCTGGATCTCGACGGTGGCCTGCTGGGTGCGTCCGGCCAAGGTTCGCACCTCGTCGGCAACAACCGCAAAACCGCGCCCTTGTTCCCCGGCCCGGGCTGCCTCAATCGCGGCATTGAGTGCCAGCAAGTTGGTCTGACCCGAGATGGAGTTGATCACAGTGACCACGTCATTGATCTTGTTGGCGCGCGCCGTCAGCTGTTCAACGGCACTCGACGCTTGGCTTATCTCATCGGCCAGAGACTGGATCGCATCTATGGTGCGATTCACGCTGGCGGCGCCTTGCGCGGCTTCGTCCCGGGAGTGGTGGGTCTGGGTCGAGGTGTCGTTGGCGTTGCGGGCCACTTCACGAATGGCGGCTGTCATCTCTTCCATGGCGGTAGCCAGGGAGTCGATATATTGACGCTGGGAGGCTGCGGTCATCTGGCCATCCTGGGCGGCTTCACGAAACTCATCGGCGAACATCTCCAGGGCCTCGGCGCTGTCGTGCACCAGCTTGACGGTATGTTGCTGACGGGCCACCAGCGAGTCGATGCTCTGCGCCAAGGCGCTGAACTCGTCGCGAGTCGGCATAAAGTTTAATCGCTCGGTCAGATCACCATCCGCCACCCGGCGTAGCGCCTTGTTCAGCGAGAAGATGGAGCGGCTGATGAAGCTGCTTAGCAAGAAACTGACGATGGCCATCAGCACGATTCCCGCTGCAATCAGGATGTAGGTCAGGGAGTGACCACCAAACAGGGAGAAGGCGCCTAAGTCAACAGTGCCGCTGATAAAGCGTTGCTCGCCTGCCGGAACCGTAATGGTCACGGCATCCTCGACTTGATGCTGGCCGACGACACCGCTATCGGAGAGGCGGAGCCCGGCGGGCAGTTGTAGCGAGCTGACATCCTTGATCTGTTCCAGCAGCGCGGCGCTGCTTTGTAGCTTCAACTCCAGTGCCTGTACGGCATCGAAGCGACGCAGGTTGTTATTCTGATGGAGCAAGACTGCAGTGATGAGCAGGATCATCACCAGTGGAAACCAGAACAGCACGTGAAACTTTTCGCGAACCGTGAGATTGACCAGTACGCGGTCGTACCAACTAAATTTGACTTCTTTCATAAGGCGCTAAATCCTGAGGAGTGAAACTGATTTCATCATAACGCTCTGGTCGATAAAGCTATAGCCAAGAGGGCAACAAATGTCTGATAACGCGGTCGAGGTCAGAGTTTATGGGCATGTTCAGGGGGTTGGCTTCCGCTATTTCACCCAACAGCAGGCGGTGCGGCTCGGGCTGCATGGTCGCGCCAGCAATCTGCCGGATGGTTCGGTTGTTGTGTTTGCTCGAGGTGATGCGCATGCCATCGAGCAGTTTTTAGCCTGGCTTCAGCAAGGACCGCGGAGTGCCACGGTGACGAGAACCCTGATCACGCGCCTGAAGCCGGATCAGTGGGAGTCGGCTTGTGGTGTCGTGGAGAGCTTTCGTGCCTATTGAATCATCCACCTCGTCCATCCATCTGTTGACGCAACGCTGGCGGCAACTCTCTGAACTGGTCGCGAAGGCGCAGTGGGATGCCGAGGATCTGCATCAGTTTCGTATCACGCTGCGTACTCATCTTGCCTGGAGCCCCTTATGCGCCCTTTGCTCATTACCAGAAGCGAAGGATGGTGGCGGTCGTCTGCAGAAAAAATTGCTCAAACAGTGCAATCTCTGGCGTGAGCGGGATGTTTTCTTGACGTATCTGGCGGGGTTGCCACACAGCAAACGGGCCCGGCGCAAGCTGCAGCGGCGGGACTCTGGGTGTCGAAAACCAGCGGCGGCTCTGTTGTCGCCCCTGGTGCGGGAGTCTGGGCAGCGACTGATGCTCTGGCAACAGCGCATGACGCCGACATTGCTGCAGGAGCTGTTAGCCCTGCTGCTGAGTCTCTATCTGCAGCGCTGTACCGATCAGGTGCTGTGTTGCCAGCAAGGATCGTTGCGAACTCTGCATGAGCTACGTTTGGCACTCAAAGCGTTGCGATACCTCGTGGAAATCTTGACTGCTGTGGCACCACAGTGGCGTCCGCTCTGGGCGGAGTGCCGCCGCTGGCAGGAGCGTCTGGGGCAGTTTGCCGATCTGGATTCGTTACTGCGCTGGCTCCGGCACCAGCAGGAAGATGAGTTGGCTGCTCTTGTTCAACATCGACGCAAACAGTTGGGAAGACTGCTGCGATCGGAACTCGACGAGCTGGCTCAACTGCTGACCACCATGGGAGAACAACAGCTACCGTCACGGTCCCAACTGGCTGACTATTTTTCGTTGCAGGATAGGGATTGTGAACAGGCGGGGCGGGGTATTGTCTCTTCGAGGGTGGTTGATGGCGCCGAATAATCGCCACTTGCTGTGGCAACCGAGCTGTTGGGAAAAAAGGATCTGTTCCAGTTACTTGTTGAAAATCTCTGCTACATCGACAAGGCTGCGCACGCTGACTCGCCGTGAACCCATCCATGGGGGCTCCGCCGCGCCATCCCTGGCGCAGAGGGTCAGCTTAGCGCTACCCAAGTCGCTGTGATGGGTCGGAACCGCTCGTCAGAGGGATGAAGTCTGGACGAAAAGCAGACCGTTGGCGGCAGGGATGCCGCCATCGAGGCTACAAGGACGTATTCACGACGTGTCTGCGTTCGTCCGGACTCCAGGCCAACATCGGCTGAACCTTTCGACGCATAACTGGGCATAACTGGGAAGAG
>JAYRLO010000188.1:0-5861 GCA_041905215.1 Aeromonadaceae bacterium | reverse complement strand
CCCTCCCATATCGTTCGCCTATATGCCCCACTTAATATTGTAACGTTGCGTGATTTTCTAGAGTTACCGACTCTTGTTGTACCCTTTATCGCGTATCCGGTTGTTAAATCTTCGCGGCCATTTGGTATGGTTGTTGGCCACGAAACGCCATCCATTATCCAATGCGTTGCTGGTAGCGCAGGGTAGTTGCTTGGGTATTTCGAATCGGCTAAAGCGATGCGAGTGCCTAAACCAATTCCAGTTGTTGAATTAGTAACGTAATAAGCTGACGGGTTTGCTTCGGCAGCGCCGGTCGTAAATAAAGCCAGACCCGCAGAATGAATAAAAACGCAACTCGTTGTTCTATCTTTTGTAAATGCGCCACCGGAATATACAAGACGTCCAACTCTGATTATTAGGCACACATTTATCATCGTCAGAGTGCAATAGTCACACAGTGCATAATCTGAGCTAGACAATGATAAATCAATGACGCCAAACTTTATGTAGCCACTGTTAAGGTATTTAACTGCGTTTGCTCCCTGACTTCCGTCCAAAACAAATTTCTTTATCGTGTAACCATTTAAATTCAGAAATGCATTCCACGTTCCACTGTTACCTCCCATGTTATAGGTCTTTCCACCGCAATCGATGTTGGCGACAACCTCAAAATAACTGGCGAGTCGATGGCCTGCGTTCGCACCGTACAATGAATACGACATGAACTTTTCCCATGCGCCTTCATTGTGAATTACATACGGGTCTGCCTGCGTCCCGCTCCCTCGCAAATAATCACCCATCACGCCACCTCAACACTAATTGAATTCAATTTAGGCACGGTGAGCCCGCTGACGATATCGCCTCGACTTAACGAGATACTGCGCAGGTTCGGCAGTTGTTCGTGTAGCTCTCGCGCTAGATTGGAAATTGAAAACCGGCTATTCGGCAGGGCTCTGGTGATGTCGGCATATCCTGCTGACTCACGGAATGCGGCTCTGATGCGCTGCTCAACCTGGACGCCAAGCTCTTGTTGTTGCGTCAGCGTCAGGTTGTCTACACCAATGGCCTGCACGACCATATCGACGGGCTGCACCGGGAACGGCTTTACTAGCAGGTCATCGCCGTGGCCATGGTTGCCGTCATCGCGAACATACTTGTTCAGGGCATCGATCAGGCTTTGCGGCGTGTCGCCGACATCCATCAGTACATAGGCGTTGGCTGTGCCGGGGCCGCGTGGTGCGTCATGCTCGAAATAGATGTTACTGGTCTTTACTCCGGCCTGTTCGGCCAGCATCGAGCGATAGACGGCATCAATGTGGTACCGGCCCACGGTGGAGAACTGGTTACGCACACGCAGCGCCAAGCTGTCGTCGTCTTCTTCATCGGCTCCGGCGGTTGTGATCCAGTCACCGACATTCCGCGCACTGGCGATCCCCGGCACGCTCACGGGCAGGATGGTGTAATAACCGGCTGGCAGGTTCCATGCTGCGCCTTCGCCTTCCGCTTCAGCCTCAATGGTTGCGCTTTCTGTACCCGCTGAAATGACTGCATCAGCGAGAGTCATCACTTTGTAGATGACGCCATCGATGCGCTCGGTTTGGATGACGGTTAGCGCCGGTACCGTAACGGCCACATCTTTGGCGGCCTTGGTAAAGGTAATCATCCCTTTGGTCTTGATGCGGTCTTTGCGATCCAGTCCGACCTCCCACGCTTTCAGGTCTTGATAGTACCCTTTGGCGGTGGCGGCGTAGGTGGCTGGCAGGATGTGACCGACCAGCAGTGAGCGGATCAGCCAAAGCACCGGCACAATAACAACTGCCCGCACCAAGCGCCAGAACGGCGACATGGCTGATGAGTTTGAAATGGTGCTGCCAGCTTTGATGACTTCTTTTTGCAGTTCGGCCTCGATGGCCTCTTCCGTGGTTGGAATGCCGGATGCGCTGACCATGGCCAGAAAATCAGGGGTGGGGCGCGTTGTCATACCGTTACCTCAAGTTGACCAAATTCATAGGTGGTCGCCGTGACGCGCAGCAGTGAGCTGCTTTCCTCTTTGACCTTGATGGAGCCCGGCACCAGGCGGGTGTCTTCCTCGACCAACAGCTCAATCTGGGTCATTACATCGGCGCGCAAGGTGGGGGATCGTTCGGCCAGTAGTTTTCTGGCCAAGCCCGATTCCATGATGGCGTGTTTGATGTCTTGCCCGATGCAGTGCCGGTCTTGGGTGTTGGTTGGTTCGCCGCTGGATACCGTCAGCGCCCCGCCTGTGATGAGCAGATCGATATAGGTGGTCATGGCGTTTGCATCAGCTCCCATTCGTGCAGCTGGTCTGGGGTCATGCCCTTCTCGCTGGTGATATAGACATCGCCGTAGCTGCGCACGTTGCTGGGCTTCGCTTGGGCTGCATTCATCTGCACCAGCTGACGGCCCAGCCCACCCACTGGGGCGGCGGCTGTGGCGCCCCTGGTCCGATAGTTGGCGATGGGGGCATTGAGCGTCCCCATCTCTTCCGGCACCTGGGTGATGGCCCCGGTTGATTTGTCGATGTTGATGCCCGGGATCATGTTGATTTTGTCGATCAGCCAATCGATTGACGCACCGAGCATCTGGATCGGGTTGATGTTGCCAAGCATGTCCATGAAGCTGGCCCATCCGACCTTCACGCTTTCGATCACCGACATCAGCCATTCAAATGCCGCGGTATCCATGATCGCTTTCTTGATGTCCTCCCAGTAATAGATGGCCAGCCCAATGACGGCGACCAGGGCAATAATCCCAGCGATGATCCAGGTGATGGGGCATGCCCATAGCGCCGCATTGAATAGCCATGTCACGGCCTGCAGTAGCATCAGGCCACCGCGCAACACCATCATGGTTCCGTTGAACACGATCATTCCCGCAGACAGCGCAGCGGTAATCAGCCCCATTCCGCCCGCGATGATTGACCAGAGCGCCATTGCTCCGGCGACGCCGACAATCGCAATCACGGCATAGCCGAGATACTTGGTCAGGTTCGGGAATAGATTTGACCAACGGATGATGTGTTTAGCCCCTCCAGCCATGGCCGATGCCACGCCCCGGATGGCGGGAAGCGCACCTTGTAACCCGGCAGCCCGTATCGCGAACCAGGCTTGTTCCAGTTGCTGCATGGGGTCAATCATGCTCTTGGCCATCTTCTCGGCTTGCCCCATGCCTTTGGTCTTGCCCAGGGTGTCGATGGATTTGGCCAGCCCTGTGGTGTCTTGCATCAGCAGCTTGATCATGTCCACGGCCTCATCAGAGCCAAATGCCTTTTTGAGGGTGTCGGAGTCGGCCACTTTGCTTAGGTCGCCGTACTTGCCTTTTATCTTGTCGAGGATCTGGACGATGGGCAGCATCTGCCCAGACTGATCCACAAACGACATGCCCAACTCTTTCTGGGCGCCACCTACGCCTGACAGGAACGCTTTGTATTTGGTACCCGCTTCGCCGCCGCCCATGGTCGATTGCAGGGTGCCCAGGATGGCCATCTGCTCTGACATATCGATCCCGGCGGCAGTAGCACTGGCACCGATAGCGGTAAATGCTTCGCTCATGCCGTTGCCGGTTGTCTTGAACATCTGCACCGACGAGGCTGTCATCCCCGCCAAGTTCTCGACCCAGTTGGCCTTGCCCATTTTGTCGGCTGAGTTCTTGAAGATGCCGTACATGGTGCCAACGTAGTTGGTGATGGTCGCGGTGTCTGATTTCGTGGCCTTGGCCAGCACGCCGGATGCCTTGGTAAAGCGCGGCAGTTCGTTACCTTCCAACCCGGCGATTGCGGATTGGATGTCATAGGACGCCTTGACCATTTCAGTTGCCGAGCTGCCGTAATCCACTGAGAAGTCGAGAGCTGTGCGGCCCAACGACTTCAGTGTTTTGTCAGCCACGCCGAGGGATGCCACCTCACCCAGTGCATTTTGCATTTCGTTGGCCGGACCGATCACGCCCTGGATGGCTTGACCGGTTGCCCACAAGCCAGCCGCGCCGACCCCGATATTCGTCCACCCCTTTTTCGCGGTGGAGGTAACTTGGTTCAGCTGGCCTGTGATGTTGCGCAATGGGCGAGTGACCTGATCAACCAGACCAATGATTACTTGGAGTCTGCTCTGTGTGCTCATGATCACCTACCCATTGAATGCTTGTGCGATGCCTGCCGCGACGGCGTTGCTGTGTCGTTCCCCGAAGTGCTTATCCAGCCAGAGCGCCCGTGCCAGGCTCTCGGTGCTGTCATCTTCGGTCGGTAAATAGTGGCGGCGCAGGGCGAAGACTTGATCCAGCTCGTTACGCTCGATGGCCTCCGCCCTGGCCGCTAGTTTTTTACCTCGATTTCCAGATCCGGAACGAACTGCTCCGACAGGGCACCGGCGATAGAGAGTGGCGCGCCAGGCAGCTTGAGTGCTTCATCGAGCGCGGCTTTGCTTTCTTCCACGACGATCCGCTTCAAAAAGTTGTGCGAGGGTGCCACCTTGTCGTTCGGCATCAGCTCGTTGATGTAACGGTTATAGGCTTCGGTGGTTGGTGCGAAGGTGATGTCAGTGCCGCGAACGGTCAGGGTAATGGTTTTTTTGTCGCTCATTGCGTGGTGCTCCCGCTGGTTGATAACTGGTTCTGCTGGTATTGATAGATGCTGTCGATCTGGGCTGCGCAGCTGGCCCAATCCGACTCGGTGACACTGAGCTGGTCATCCAGCCCGCCGTTGCTAACCGGATGGCTCGCTGATAGCTGGCACTGCGTTACTCGAGGACAACCAATCTCGATAAGCTGCGGCGCCGATAATGGCTGGACGTTGGCGCATCCGCATAACAGGCTCAGGCAAAGCAGTAACAGCCCACATTCGTAACTTTTCATTCTCGCGCTCCAGTTGTTTCATCTGCTGCCAGCGGCTATCGAGCTGCTGATTGATGGCGGTAATGGTTTGCTGCTGAGTGGCGGCCAGTTCAGCGTTGTATCCCGATCGCTCGCGGTAGATGTCGAGCACCTTGGCTTGACTAGTTACCACTTCCTTAGCGCTCGATACTTCATCCTTCAGCGCTTGGTTGTCTTTCGATTGCTGCTTCACATCTTTCATCAAGCTGTTGCATTCATACGCCAGCAGGGCCAGTGCGACACAAAAGCTCAAGAACAGTCCTGCATAGAGCTTGCTCATGCCAACGTTCCTCCCAGTTTCCAGAATTGCTCCCGCATGGCGCTCAGTGAATGCTCATGCTGTTGATACCCGGAACCCGGGAACGATGCCCAGATGTTGCAGGTCTTCTCGATGGCCTCATCAATCCGGCCGCACAGGATGTCATCCAGTGCCCGTTGTTCTTTGATCTGCTGGATGGCGATTTTGTCCTGGCTCAACGGCGAGAAGTCTTTGAGGCCCAGCAGCTTCTTGTAGTGGTCGAAGTAACGGGCCAGCAACTGGTACCGACCGGCAGCCGTTGATTTGATACGGGCATTCACCTGCACCAACTGATGGGGGTGTGAGCTGTAGTCATCAAAGAACCCTGCCGGGTCTACGATGTCGTTATAGCCATCATCCCCTTTGCCTGCGGTGCCTTCGGCCCATGCGATCAGGTCCAGGAACGCAATCAGGTTTTTACTCACGCCAGTGATTCGAGCCATCACAGTCCCTCTGTTTTTTTGTCAAACACCTGCTTGGCCTTCTCGCGGATCAGGTCGATACCCAGCAACCCGATGACTGCGCCTATCAGTCCAGCGGCTTGGATGGGGATCCCGATGACCGGGAGGCCGTTATACATACCCAGCCAGATCAGGCCGATGAGCACGCATTCGTTGGTGCGCTGCTGGCCCTTGCCGCCCTGGTACGTGATCCGCATCCACGAGATCGCGACGGTCAGCAGGCACCCCCAAATCAGCGG
>JAYRLO010000187.1:0-5874 GCA_041905215.1 Aeromonadaceae bacterium | reverse complement strand
TTGTCACCCACCTTGACCAGCGGAGCCGGGAAGGTGAAGGCATTGGCCACCAGTTGCGCCACTTCCGGCAACTCATCCCCCAGCAGATGGCGCAGTATGATGGCTGAGCGCTCGACCAGCGGCTTGGCGAGCAGGGCATCGACGTTGGCCAGCGGAGCCAGGGTTTGCGGGAAAAACAGCCCCTGTTCACGCCCCAGCCCTTGCTTGACGGCTTGGGCGAAGTTGACCTGCTCGGAATGATCTTTGATGTTATACAGCTGCATAATCCTGTTTCCTTACTCGATGACGTTCACCGTGGTGCCCACGCGATCGATGCGGCACACATGGCAGAATCCATCCTGATTCTGAATAAAATTGGCTTCCAGCCACTCCTGCATGCGCAGAGCCTGCTGTTTGTCGGTCATGACCACGAAGACGCTCGGCCCTGAGCCGGAGATACCGGTGGCCAAGGCCCCTGCCATGGCGGCGTGTTGCCGCACCTCGGCAAAACCCGGGATCAGTGCCTGACGATAAGGTTCGGCAATCACATCCTTGAGCACGGCCGCAGCCAGCTCTTCCTGCCCGCTGTAGCTGGCGTGAATGAACGCCGCCAGACGACGGCCATAGGTCAAGCAATCACTGCGACGATATTGGGCTGGCAAGATGGCCCGCGCTTCGGCGGTGCTGATGCTGATCCCCGGGTAACAGGAGACCCAATACCAGCTATCGAAATCCGGAATCGCCTGGCTGATGACGCCCGCCTCTTCGATCATCAACTGGATGCCACCCAGATAGCAAGGCGCCACGTTGTCGAAGTGAACCGAGCCAGAGATGCTACCCTCGAGCTCGCCCATCAACAACAGTTGCTCGTCTTTATCCAGCGCAAAATCGTGAAAGCCATTCAGCCCTTCCAGGGCCGCGACAATGCTTGAGGCACTGGAGCCAAGACCAGAGCCGATGGGCAGATTCTTCTCGAGCACCATGTGCAGGGGCTGGATCTGACGTCCCTTCTTCTTCAACGCCTCGGCATAGCCCAGGTAGCAGGCATAGACGATGTTCTTCTGCGGATCGTTCGGCAACTTGTGGGCGAAACGACCACGGCACTCCAGCGTAAACGGCTGGGAGCCGGCGTGCACCTCGACGCGATCGCCGAGCAAGGAGCCATCAATCGGGGCGAGCGCCGCCCCGAGAACATCAAAACCGACACTGACGTTACCGATCGATGCGGGTGCGTAGGCAACAACCGCCATATTAAACCTCCTGCTTCCAGTTCAGGGTCCGCAGCAGGTCGGCAAATACCCCGGCCGCAGTCACTTCAGTACCCGCCCCATAGCCACGGAGCACGAGGGGGATGGGTTGATAATACGTTGAGAAGAAGGCCAAAGCGTTTTCGCCATCTTTCACCTTGTAGAGGGGATCATTCTCATCGACAGCCTTGATGGCCACCTTGCACTTGCCTCCCTCGATGGCGCCGACATAGCGCAGCACTTGCCCCTTGGCTTTGGCCTCGGCCACCTGAGTGGCAAACCAGCCGTCCGCCTGTGGCAGACGCTCGATGAAGCTGGCGGTATCCCCGCTGGCATCAAATCCGGGCGGCAGTGCCTGTTCGATCTCGACATCATCCAGATCCAGCGGCATTCCGGCCTCACGGGCCAGGATCAGCAGCTTACGGGCGACATCCGTGCCGCTAAGATCATCACGCGGATCCGGCTCGGTGAATCCCTTGGCCTTGGCGGTCAGGGTTGCCTCGGAGAAGCTCATCCCCTCGTCGAGCTTGCCGAAGATAAAGGAGAGGGAGCCCGAGAGGATACCAGCAAAGGCCTTGAGCTTGTCACCGGCCTTGATGAGATTCTGCAGGTTTTCGATGACCGGCAGACCGGCGCCGACGTTGGTTTCATACAGGAACTTGCGCCGGGTCAGTTGCGCCGTCTTGCGCAGCTCGCGGTAGTAGGCCATGGAGCTGGTGTTGGCCTTCTTGTTCGGGGTGACCACATGGAAGCCAGCCGCCAGGAAATCGGCATACTGGCTAGCGATCGATTCATCGGAGGTACAATCGACGATAACCGGGTTGATGAGATGGCTGTCATCCACCAGCTTCTTGACCGCGGCCAGCGTGAAGCTCTGTTGCGCCTCGTCCAGCAGAGCCGCCCAGTTGGCCAGATCCAGGCCATCGCGGTTCAGAGCCAGCTTGCGGGAGTTGGCGAGGCCAACCACTCGCAGGCCAATGCCTTGAGATGCCAGTACCGGCTGTTGACGGCGGATCTGCTCGAGCAGAGCGCCACCGACACCACCCAGTCCCACCAGGATCAGATCGATGAACTGCATGCTGGTGAAGAAGTTTTGGTGGCAGGCCTTGATCGCCTCGTTAACCTTGCCCTTACCCACCACAGCCGAGATCGACCGTTCGCTGGAGCCCTGAGCAATCGCGATCACGTTGATATTGGCCTGGGCCAGAGACATGAAGAAGCGGGCGGAAACCCCCTTGCTGGTGCGCATGCCATCACCAACGACCGAGATAATCGCCAGGTCGTGACGCATCTCAATCGCCTCGAGCAAACCGGCCTTGAGCTCCAGTTCAAACTCCTCTTCCAACACCTTCTGAGCCTTATCCGCATCATAGGTGTGAATACAGAAGCTGATGCTGTACTCCGAAGAGGACTGTGTGATCAGGGTGATGGAAACCCCAGCGCGGGAGACAGCGGTGAAGATGCGACCGGCCATGCCAACCATTCCCTTCATACCAGGGCCGCTGACGTTGATCATTGAGATGCCAGCCAGATCAGAGATCCCCTTGACCGGCAGCTCGTCATCACCCTGCTCGGCAATCAGAGTGCCATCACCTTGCGGATTGAAGCTGTTCTTGATGAGGCAAGGGATCTGGAACTGGGCAATCGGCGCTATGGTGCGCGGGTGCAATACCTTGGCACCAAAGTAGGAAAGCTCCATCGCTTCCTTATAAGACATGCGCTTGAGCAGCACCGCATCCGGCACCAGGCGCGGATCGCAGCTGTAGACACCGTCCACATCGGTCCAGATCTCGCAACATTCGGCGCTGACGCAGGCTGCCAGACAGGCGGCGGAGTAATCGGAGCCGTTACGACCCAGCAGAACCAGTTCACCTTTGGCATTACCACCGGTGAAGCCAGCCATCAGATAGATAGCCTCTTCCTGGTGAGGTTCGGATTGGAAACGAGCGCGGGAGACATCGATATTGACGTGTGATTCGAGGAAGCCGCCTTCGGCCAGCAACAGTTGTACCGGATCTAGTTGCACCACCTGGTGACCACGAACCAGCAGCAACTCCTCCATGCAGGCGATCGAGAGTGCTTCACCACGACTGAGGATCTGGGCCTGAACATTATCCGGACACTGGCCCAGCAGGTTGATGCCCTGCATCTTGCGGCGAACCCCGGCGAATTCCTGCTCCATACGAGCCTTGAGTTTTGCATCATTCAGGGTCGCATACTTGGCCTTCAGACCATCAATCAGACGGGTGAAGATAGCCTCGATCTCGGTCAAGGTACCTGATGCATCCAAACCCCGGCTGGTCTGTTCGACCAGAGCCACCAGATGGTTGGTCACCTTGGCAGGAGCAGACAAAACAAGCGCCACCTGGGCCTGTTTCTGGGTATTCACCACTATGTCTGACACCCGCAAGAAACGCTCGGCATCAGCCAGTGAAGAGCCGCCAAACTTCAAAACACGCATACTCATCTCCCTGTAACGAAAAGGCCCGTACCTTGTGGGTACGGGCCTTTGAAATTTCTGAACCTGTTGTCAGTGCACTCAGCAGCCCGCCCCGAAACCACGCAAGGTGGTGCCGGTAATAATAATTGTGGTAGTGCGAGTGGTCAGTGACAGCATGTTGGAAATCAAACCTGAATTAAGAAACGCGTCTAGCAATACCGGATTGCGGTGACTCCTGTCAATCAATTCTTTTATTCTGCAATGCCTTGGCTAAATCTTTGCACAGCAGATGTAGCAGGTTCATATCCCGCTGCGCCAGCATAGGTATCCCATCCATCACCCACTTTCTTAGTTTTTCATCCTGCATAACCCCGACCTGATCGAGAATTTGTGCTGAAGCCACCTGTAAGGCATGAACTTGTCCGATTGCTGGTTCTGTATCCACTTTGGCCGCCAGCTCTTCATCCAGCAGGGATGAGAGCTCATAGGCATACAACATGATGGCCTGACCCAGATTCAGCGATGGATACCCCACCCGCAACGGTAAATAGCTGATGAGATCCGCCAGAGCCAACTGAGCATTGGAGAGCCCCGACTCCTCGCAGCCAAACAGGATCCCGACCCGCTGCAACCCCTGCTTGTTGCGAATTTGGTTGCGCACCGCTTCGGGTGTTAGATAACGGTGGTGCTCACCCCGTTGCCGAGCCGTGGTCGCGACAACCAGATCCAGATCGGCTAACGCCTCAGACAAACTCGAAAAACTCTCGGCTTGTTGCAACAACTCCTGAGCCCCATGGGCCACCCAAACGGCCTCCTGGCGCAGATGCACATCGCTGGCGACGATGCGCAGACGGGAGAACCCCATGGTCTTCAGAGCACGGGCCGCCGCCCCGACATTTTCCGGGCGAGCGGGTGCCATCAGGATAAAAATGATCTCCATTGCGGCTTCTCCTGAAATTTGAATGCGACAATCTAGCGATAGCCTCGACAGATTGCCAGTCCCAGTCCGTAGCAGTTGGCCGGATTCCTTAGTTATGCCAAGCTCGTAACACAGTTGACTTAAGTCAAACTTGACGATGAAAATTGTAACGGCTCTGTAGCCAACCTTTGTTAACTGCCTGTTACTTGGTACATTTCCCCCTCGGAGCTCTCCCCCGTCGAGCCGACATTTTCTCCACAGGATGTCACCATCGATAGCTAATCCGGGGAATAACTCCATCCATATCGAAATATCCGATGGTTCCTCACTCGAAACCAGATCGGCATATCGCCTTTCTGGCGCGAGAATGTTAAATTTTACTAATAGTTTTTAACCTCCTGGGTAACGTCCATGCACACACCACAGATCTTGATCGTCGAAGATGAACTCGTGACGCGTAATTCCCTGAAGAGCATCTTTGAAGCCGAAGGCTATGACGTGCTCGAAGCCATTAATGGCGATGAGATGCACGCGGCGTTAACTGACAATGATGTCGATCTCGTCATCATGGATATCAATCTGCCAGGAAAAAATGGCTTGCTGCTGGCTCGCGAGCTTCGTGAAAAGGGGCAAACCGGTCTGATGTTCCTGACTGGCCGGGATAATGAAGTCGATAAGATCCTGGGGCTGGAGATCGGCGCCGATGACTACATCACCAAGCCGTTCAGCCCGCGCGAGTTGACTATTCGCGCGCGCAACCTACTCAGCCGCACACTGCGCACCGAAGAGACAGCTACAGATAGCAGTGATGTTGAACAGTATCGGTTCAATGGCTGGACACTGGACATCAACAGCCGCAGCCTGATCAATCCTGCCGGCGAATCGTTCCGTTTGCCACGTTCCGAATTCCGCGCCTTGTTACACTTCTGCGAAAACCCGGGGCAAATCCAGACTCGCTCCGAGCTGCTGCTGAAGATGACCGGGCGTGAACTCAAACCCCATGATAGAACCGTCGATGTGACCATTCGTCGCATCCGCAAACATTTTGAGTCCGATGGTGAAACCCCGGAGATCATTGCCACCATTCATGGCGAGGGCTACCGATTCTGTGGAACCTTGGAAACCGTATAACAAGCGACGGGGCCTGAGCGCCCCGTTTTTTATGGCTCTGTCCCAGTTACCTGTTGAGAGTCCCGGCTACATCGACAAGGTGGCGCACGCTGACTCGCCGTGAACCCATCCATGGGGGCTCCGCCGCGCCATCCCTGGCGCAGAGGGTCAGCTTAGCG
>JAYRLO010000186.1:0-5893 GCA_041905215.1 Aeromonadaceae bacterium | reverse complement strand
CCGACGAGGTCGGTCTGGGCAAGACCATCGAAGCCGGGATGATCATCTATCAACAACTGCTCTCGGGCCGCGCCCAGCGGGTGCTGATCCTGGTTCCGGAGTCCTTGCAGCACCAGTGGCTGGTCGAGATGTTGCGCCGTTTCAACCTGCACTTCTCACTGTTCGACGAGGAACGCTGCATCGAGTCGGCCCACGATGCCGAGAATCCGTTCGAAACCGAACAACTGGTGATCTGCAGTCTGGAGTGGCTGCGCAAGAAGCGCGCCCGCTTCGATGAGGTCCACGCCGCCCCCTGGGATCTGTTGGTCGTCGACGAGGCGCACCATCTGGAGTGGAACGATGAAACCCCGAGCCGCGCCTACCAGATCGTCGAGGCGCTGGCCGAAGAGACCCCAGGGGTGCTGTTGCTGACCGCCACCCCGGATCAACTCGGCCACCAGAGCCACTTCGCCCGACTGCGACTGCTGGATCCGGAACGCTTCTACGACTATGAAAGCTTCCTGGCCGAGGAGCAGAGTTATGGCCAAGTGGCTACCGTCGCCCAACACCTGCTCGACGGCAGTGAACCCGATGCGGCCGATCTGGCCATACTCGCCGACTGCCTGGATGGCTTCAGCCCCGAATCCTTGCACGATGCGGAGCAACGCGAACGGGTTCTGCACGATCTGCTGGACCGTCATGGCACCGGCCGTATCCTGTTCCGTAACACCCGAGCCGCCATTCAGGGCTTCCCGGAGCGCCACCTGAACCTCTATCCGATGCCGTTGCCCGAGCAGTACAAGACGGCGATCAAGGTGATGGCCATGATGGGCGGCAACGCCGGTGATGCCGACACCCGCGCCCGTCGTTACCTCTATCCGGAGAAGATCTTCCAGCAATTTGAAGGCGAAGCCGCTACCTGGACCCAGTTTGACCCGCGCGTCGACTGGTTGCTGGCGCTGCTCAAATCGGCCCGCCACGACAAGGTGCTGGTGATCTGCTCGGAAGCCGCCACGGCGCTGACCCTGGAGAATGCCCTGCGCACCCGCGAGGGGATCCGCGGTGCCGTGTTCCACGAGGAGATGTCGCTGCTCGAGCGCGACAAGGCTGCCGCCTACTTCGCTCAGGAAGAGGCCGGCGCCCAGGTCATGCTCTGCTCCGAGATCGGCTCCGAAGGGCGCAACTTCCAGTTTGCCCGCCATCTGGTGCTGTTCGACCTGCCGCTCAATCCGGATCTGCTGGAGCAGCGCATCGGCCGTCTGGATCGCATCGGCCAGCGCAACATCGTCGAGATCCATGTCCCCTACCTTCAGGAGACGGCCCAGGAGACCCTGCAAAACTGGTATCACCTCGGTCTCAACGCCTTCGAGGAGACCTGTCCGACCGGGCGCGTGGTGTTCGAGTCGGTGCGTGACGAGCTGTTTGCCCTGCTGGCCGATAACGTCACCGATGCCGAACGGCTGACTCCGCTGTTCGAGCGCACCCGCAGCGAGCACGATGCCCTGAAGGCCAAGCTGGAACAGGGACGGGATCGTCTGCTGGAGATCCACTCCGGTGGTGGTCGCGGCGCTCAGGAGCTGGTGGCCCAACTGGCCGAGGAGGACGACCAGACCGCGCTGGTCAGCTTCGCCCTGCAGCTGTTCGACGACATCGGCATTCAGCAGGATGACCGGGGCGAAAATGCCATCGTGCTGACCCCCGGCGATCACATGCTGGTGCCGAACTTCCCCGGTTTGCCGGATGACGGCATGACCATCACCTTCGAACGCGACACGGCGCTGTCCCGGGACGATCTGACCTTCGTCACCTGGGATCATCCGCTGATCCGCGGTGGCATCGACCTGATCCTGGGCTCCGAGATCGGCTCGACGGCGGTGGCCCTGCTGAAAAACAAGACGCTGCCAGCCGGTGCCCTGATGCTGGAGCTGGTGTTTGTCGCCGAATCGGCCAGCCACCCGCAGCTCTACCGCTTCCTGCCACCGACACCAATCCGCTTGCTGCTCGACAAGAACGGCAATAATCTGGGCGACAAGGTGGCGTTTCACGCCTTCGATCGGCAGCTGAGCCCGGTTAATCGCCATCTGGGCAGCAAGCTGGTCAGCGCCTCACAAGCCGTGATCCACGGTCTGATTGCGCAGGCCGAGGCCGTGGCGGCTCCGCGTCTGGAGCAGATCGTCGCCGAGGCGCGAGCCACCATGGATCAGACTCTGGGCAACGAGCTGGCCCGCCTGACGGCACTCAAGGCGGTCAACCCGTCGGTGCGTGACTCGGAGCTGCACCATCTGCGTGAAGTACACGATGAGCTGACTCACCTGCTGGCTCAGACCAAGCTCAAGCTCGACGCCCTGCGCTTCATCGTCGTCGCGCACAACTAGGCCGATGCCGCACGTCCTGACGGTTTGACCTTCAGGATAATGCCCGTCAGTTAGCGAAGGCGAGATAGCCTTTTGAGCCAACCGTTGGCGGCAGGGATGCCGTCATCGAGCCCCCACGGAGGGGTTTACGGCGAGTTGGCGAGAGAGGATGTCTCGCCCGAACTGATTAACGGACCAGCAGTGTGGCCTTCAGGACGCTTTATTCAGTGATGAGAACATATGAGTACATTTCACTACGATCCGCCCCGTGAGCCCTTCCTCGACATCCTGTTCGAGGATGAGCACATCATGGTGGTCAACAAACCCAGCGGCATCCTGAGCGTCCCCGGCAAGGCGGTCGAGCACTTCGACAGCATCGCCGCTCGGGTCAAGAGTCTCTATCCGGAGGGCGGTGCCGTCCATCGTCTGGACATGGGCACCTCGGGGGTACTGGTGGTCGCCAAGACGGCGCAGGCGACTAGCGCACTCGGCCGCCAGTTTCAGGATCGCAAGACCGAGAAGTACTACTACGCCTGGGTCTGGGGACAGATGGAGAAGCTCGAGGGTACCGTCGATCTGCCCCTGTGCGTTGACTGGGAAAACCGTCCGCGCCAGCAGGTCAACTTCGAGCATGGCCGCCGCGCCATCACCCACTACATCTGCCAGCGGGTCGAGGCCGACCGCTCCTTGGTCAAGCTCAAGCCGATCACCGGGCGTTCACACCAGTTGCGCGTCCACATGATGGAGCTGGGCCATCCAATCCTCGGTGACCACCTGTATGCTCCTCCCGAGGCCCAGGCGGCCGCGCCGCATCTCTATCTGCATGCCGCCATGCTCAGCTTCTATCATCCGATCAGCGGCCAGAAGCTGACCTTCGAGGCGCCCGCCCCCTTCCCGCTGTAGCCGGAAGGAGCAGCCGGATACCTCATGCCAGTCACTTAGCGAGGTGAGATGGCCTTTTGAGCCAACCGTTGGCGGCAGGGATGCCGCCATCGAGCCCCCAGGTCAGGGTTCTTGGCGTGTTGGCGAGAGAGGTTGTCTCGCCTGAACCTATTCATTGGCAAGCATTGCAGCCTGATACCGGCTCTTTCGCCTCTGCCGACAAGAGCCTATTATCTCTTTGAATCAACAAGGAGAATCTTATGCGTCTGCCCTGGCTGTTGCTCTGGCTCATCATTCCATCCGGGTTACTGGCCGCCGAGGAACCTGCTCCAGCCGATCAGCCGGATGACCAGCTCTATTGGCAGAGCCAGGATTGGCAGGAGGCGGGGCAAGCCAAACAGATCGGCGACCAGGTCACCCTGCTGCACAAGAGCGATCAGGGCTACCGCCTGGGGCTGGCGCTACTGCTTCCCGACTGGCAACAGGTGGCGGATCTACTGCCTCTGAGCCGGGCGCTAAACCGTCAGGGCTTCGATACCCTGATCATGCTGCCAAACCCGACGCAACTGACGCTGGATCCAAACGACGAGAAAGATCAGCCCGCCATCCAGGCCTTCAAGGAGCGCTGGCAATTGCGTCTGACCAGCCTGCAGGAGAACAGTGGTAGCGAGAGTGGCTACCAGCTGATGATAGCCGCGGGCAGCAGCGCCGCCTGGCTCGGCAACCTGCTGAGCAGCGAATCCATAGCCCCACCGGATGCTCTGGTGCTGATCGATGCCTTTTATCCCGCCGCCGATGCCAATGAGATTTTGGCCCAGGATGTGGCCGCCGCACCCTACCCGGTGCTCGATCTCTATCGCGATCAACAGGTCAGCTGGCTGGATCGAGCCGCCCGGGAACGTCGTCTGGCGGTGACCCGCAATGACAAACTCGATTGGCGGCAGATCGCTATCCGCACTCCCAGCGAACGCGAGGAGCAACTCATCGGCTGGTTGCGCCATCTAGGCTGGAAATAACCCGACAGGAGATCCCATGAGCCCCTCGATCGTCTTTCTCGACCGCGATACCTTGCCACCACGCATCCGACTGCGCCCGCCACGCTTTGCTCACCAATGGCGTGACTACCCAGCCACATCGCCCGAGCAGATCGTCGAACGGTTACAGGGGGCGCAGATCGCCGTCGTCAACAAGGTGCGACTGGGCGAGGCCGAGCTGAGCCAATTACCGGATCTGCGGCTCATCGCCGAAGCCGCCACCGGCTGCGACAACCTGGATCTGGCCGCCTGCCAACGCCACGGCGTCGCCGTCTGCAACGTGCAGGGCTATGCATGCCATGCCGTCGCCGAACATGCGCTGGCCTTGATGCTGGCGCTGGCGCGTAATCTGCCCGCCTATCAACAGGCGTTGCAAGCCGGGGCTTGGCAACAGAGTCCGCACTTCTGCTACTTTGGCCCACCATTGCACGATCTGGCCGGCAAGCGTCTGGGCCTCATCGGCAGCGGCGTGTTGGGCCAGGCGATGGCCCGCCTCGGGCAGGCGCTGGGTATGGAGGTCTGCTTCGCCGCACGTCGCTATGGCACGGTCAGCCACAATGGGCTCGGCTTCCATCAGACCAGTGGTGGCTGCGAGGAGCGGCTGCCTCGCCTCCCCTTTGATGAGTTGCTCGCGAGCAGCGATGTGATCTCGTTGCACTGTCCGCTCAACGATGAGACCCGCAACATGCTGGGCTCACGGGAGTTTGCCCTGATGAAGCCTGGCGCCCTGCTCATTAACACGGCACGGGGCGCACTGGTCGATGAAGAGGCTCTGCTGGAGGCCTTGCTGGAAGGTCGTCTGGCTGGCGCCGCCAGCGATGTCGCCCGGCGCGAGCCGCCGCAGCCTGGCGATCCGCTGCTGCGGGCCCTGGAGCTGCCCAATTTTATTCTGACGCCCCATGTCGCCTGGGCCAGCGACGAGGCGATGCAGCGGTTAGCCGATCAGCTGGTCGATAACCTGGAGGCCTTCATGCGCGGCGAGTCGCTCCGGCGCGTACGCTAGGTAAGCTGAAAGCGCCCCGACAGGGGCAAACAATGAGGGCGGAATATCCGCCCTCATTGTTTGTACCGCTCGCAAGAGCCAGGACTTAGCGCAGCCCTCGCTGCTGCTTGATGAGCTCCCAGGCCTGCTGGATCTCCTGGGTCTTCTCCTTGGCCATATTCAACATCTCGGGCGGCAACCCCTGGGAGGCCAGCTTGTCCGGATGATGCTTACTCATCTGCTTGCGATAGGCTTTCTTGACCTCGTTATCGCTGGCGCTGGCGGCGACACCCAGCAGGGTATAGGCATCCTGCAGACGATCGCGGCTTGGGGGTGGAGTCCAACCGGCCTGCTGCTGACCGGAGCCCTGCTGACGATGGCGGCCAAAACTCAACTCCGCCTCGGCCATCGCCAGGAACTGCTCCAGCTCCCAACGCGAGAAGCCGAGCAGCTCGGCCACCTCCAGCAGGCGACTGCGTTGCTCGCCCTGCAGGGCGCCATCGGCAAAGGCGGCCTGCATCTGGATCTCCATGAAGACGCGCAGCAGATCCATCTGTCCCCGACAGGTACGGCGAAAACTGGCTAGCTCCTGCTCCAGCGGATAGGCCGAGTCCTTGCCCTGACGAAACGACTCCTGCGCCTCGCGACGCAGCTCGCCCTGT
>JAYRLO010000185.1:0-5922 GCA_041905215.1 Aeromonadaceae bacterium | reverse complement strand
CAGTACCGCATCCGGGCGCTCTTTTTCGATGATCTTACGGACCACCTGCCAGGTGATGGGCTCGATGTAGGTCGCATCGGCCATCTCCGGGTCGGTCATGATGGTGGCCGGGTTGGAGTTCACCAGGATGACGCGATAGCCCTCTTCACGCAGAGCTTTACAGGCTTGGGCGCCAGAGTAGTCAAATTCGCAAGCCTGACCGATGACAATCGGGCCTGCGCCCAGGATCAGGATGCTTTTAAGGTCTGTACGTTTTGGCATGACTCTACCCTACTCCTTATGCGCGGTACTTCTTGATGAGCTCGATAAAATGGTCAAACAGCGGTGCGGCATCGTGCGGCCCAGGGCTCGCTTCCGGGTGCCCCTGGAAGCTGAACGCCGGTTTGTCGGTACGATGAATGCCTTGCAGCGAACCATCAAACAGCGACTTATGGGTAGCACGCAGATTCGCTGGCAACGTGGCCTCATCCACGGCAAAACCGTGGTTTTGGCTGGTGATCATCACCACGTTACGATCCAGATCCTTGACCGGGTGGTTGGCACCGTGGTGACCAAATTTCATCTTGACGGTCTTGGCGCCCGAGGCCAGGCCCAGCAGTTGGTGGCCCAGGCAGATGCCGAATACCGGGATTTCGGTCTTCAGGAACTCTTGAATGGCGGCAATCGCGTAGTCGCACGGTGCGGGATCGCCAGGACCATTGGAGAGGAAGATGCCGTCCGGGTTCATGGCCAGTACCTCGGCCGCCGGAGTCTTGGCAGGAACGACGGTCAGGCGACAACCGCGATCGGCCAGCATGCGCAGGATGTTGCGCTTGGCACCAAAGTCATAAGCCACCACATGGTACGGGTACTCGGCCGGACTGGTGTGCCCTTTGCCTAGTTGCCAGCTGCCTTCGGTCCACTCGTAAGCTTCAGAAACGGTCACTTCCTTGGCCAGATCCATCCCCTTGAGTCCGGGGAATGCTTTGGCCTTGGCCAGCGCCTGCGTTTCATCCAGCTCTTTACCCGTCATGATGCAACCAGCCAGAGCACCCTTTTCACGCAGAATACGGGTCAACTTGCGGGTATCAATATCCGCGATGCCGACGACGTTCTGGCGCTTGAGGTATTCAGAGAGGGTTTCTTGGGAGCGGAAGCTGGAAGCAACGAGGGGAAGATCACGAATGATGAGGCCTTGAGCATGAACGCTTGGGGATTCTTCGTCTTCGCTGTTGGTGCCGGTGTTGCCGATGTGGGGATAAGTGAGGGTAACAATTTGACGGGAATAAGAAGGATCAGTGAGGATCTCCTGATATCCCGTCATCGAGGTATTGAATACCACCTCACCAACGGAACAACCTTCTGCGCCAATTGAAACGCCCTTGAATACCGTGCCATCTTCCAACACGAGTAAGGCAGAATGAGTCAAGACGACCTCCAATTTCGTGATTCTTGAGTGATTTCGCCGTCGAAAATCTATGAACACCTGATTTTTAACTATCAAGCATGCCATACCGGGCAAATTGGGCGTATTTTACCTGAACAGAATAACTTTACAACCCCCGGAAGGGCACACCAGAAAACAAATGCCATTTATTTGCATATTTTCTCACATGATGGGCCGTAGCTCATTTTAGAAAAAAACAAATACCCAGAAAAACAGCTGTCATGCGCAAAAAACCACAAAATGACACAGAAACAACAACAGTAAACAGCATCACATTGAAAATAAAAGAACTTAATTAAATCACATGAAAAATAAGCCACAAAAAAGCACCACTTTTCGGCAGGTTGAGCGACAAAACCAGCGCGAAAATCATCAAAGAATAAAAATTCATTTTTCTTTTTACTGACTCTTCGGCAAACGATTTCGTTAACGCGCCGTAGACGGCCCCACAACAGGCAAAACTATGGCATCGATCATTCCAATAGTTTGCTGCTCAACTAGAAAAAAACCGCCAATTCTGGCGGTTTTCGTCTTACTTCAGAGCAAGAACATCCTGCATGTCATACAAGCCCGCTGGCTGCTGGGCTAACCAGACGGCCGCTCGCACAGCACCATTGGCAAAGGTCAATCGGCTGGAGGCCTTATGGGTAATCTCAACTCGCTCGCCAATATCGGCAAACATCACCGTATGTTCACCAATCAAATCGCCAGCGCGGATGGTAGCAAACCCGATGCTGTTGCGATCCCGTTCGCCGGTGATCCCTTCCCGCCCATACACGGCACAGGTTTTCAGATCACGCCCCAAGGTCTTGGCAACGACCTCACCCATGCTCAGAGCGGTACCCGATGGTGCATCAACCTTGTGTCTATGATGGCCTTCGATGATCTCGATATCGGTATAATCGCCCATCACCTTGGCTGCCTGCTCCAGCAACTTGAAGACCAGGTTGACGCCCACACTGTAGTTGGAAGCGAAGACAATCCCCATCTGCTCGGAGGCCTGACGGATCGCCTCCTTGCCCGCATCATCAAAACCGGTTGTACCGATGACAATGCGCTTGCCATGCTGTTGCGCCAGCTGCAAATGGGCCAGCGTCGGCTCGGGACGAGTGAAATCGATGATGGTGTCGAAATCGTCAACAGATGAGGCCAAATCATCAGAAATAGTCACGCCCATGGCACCAAAACCATTCAGCTCGCCGACATCCAGACCGATGACCGCCGAGCCAGGGCGCTCGGTCGCCACCGTCAGTCGAGCAGCCGGATTATTGCGGATCGCCTCAAGCAAAATCTTTCCCATGCGGCCATTGCAACCAACCAGGGCTATACGAACCTGATTCTCCATATCGTTTATTACTCCTCATCATGCTTGGTCTGGCAGTGTAACTAGAGTCCGGACCCTTTGAAAAGTTTCCAAAAAAAAGGCCGGAATGCTCCGGCCTCTTCTGACGCTAACTTAGACAATATCCAGCAGCTCGACTTCGAACACCAGAGTAGAGAATGGCGGAATGGAGCCAGCACCACGCTCGCCGTAGGCCAGGTGATGAGGAATAGTTAACTTCCACTTGGAGCCAACGGTCATCAGTTGCAGCGCCTCAACCCAGCCGGCGATCACGCCAGTCACCGGGAATTCAGCCGGTTGACCACGAGTCACAGAGCTGTCGAAAACACGACCATCCGGGAAAGTACCATGGTAATGCACACGCACCTTGTCACTCTTGGCTGGTTTTGCACCAGAACCAGCAGTCAAGACCTCAAACTGCAGGCCTGACTCAGTGACGGTGACGTTATCACGGGCAGCATTGCTTGCCAGATAAGCCTCACCGTCAGCTCGAGCAGCGGCGGACAGTTCACGTTCTGCAGCCTCCAGCTTGGCGGTGATCTCTTCAAAGGCTTCGCCGATGGCTTCATGGCTTACAGCAAATTCGTTACCCAAAACTGCATCTTCAATACCTTGCTTCACAGCGGCGAGATCCAGACCATCGAAAGATTGTTGGGCCAGTTGATCACCGATTTGACGACCGATACCGTAGCTGGCTTTCTGCTCTGTAGTTTGAAATTGGCTCATGGATACTCCAGTTGAGTGGGCATATTGTGAAAATTCAGGTTCGGCATCATAGCAGATTTCATCTCGATGCCTACCCTTTGCCTCCGCGCCCCACCATCACAGAACCTTGATCATATGCCGTTGTTGGTAGGTGCCCGGCCCTAGCGGCTGGCTCTGCAGCTGACCATCATAGTGAAAGCCCTGGCTCAGATAGAAGCGTTCTGCGCGCAGGTTATTCACCAAAACCCAAAGTCCCACGCGACGAATGCCATCGAGGCGCATGTCATCCAACGCTTGCCGCAGTAGGCGCGAACCAATCCCCTGTCGCCAGAAAAATGGATGTAGATAGAGGGAACGCAACATGGCCTGGTGCGACGTTTCCGGCAACCAGTAGAGAAACCCCACCAGGGCGCCATCGTGTTCGGCCAGCAAGGTATGACAAGGATGCGCAACTATCCGTTCCTGCCAAATGGAGATACGTTCCCCTTCACTTCGTAGCGGGAATCCCTTTGGAAGCAAAGAGGCGTACGCTTTCAGCCAGCTTTCATGCTGGACCTGAGCAATCTCGTCGGCGTCAGCCATGAGTGCAGGACGGATCCTCAGTTCTGGCATTGTGGCTTCCGACCCAACTCCTGAGCCTTGGTATAGTAAGGAGCGACCACTGCCAGCTGTTTTTGCAATTCGCTGATGCGACTATCGCTTGATGGGTGCGTCGATAAAAATTCAGGGGGCGCCTTGCCCTTGGTGACAGCCGCCATGTTGTGCCACAACTCCACTGCCTGTTCAGGCTTAAAGCCGGCAGAGGCCATCAGCTGAAGTCCAAGGATATCGGCCTCAGACTCCTGCACCCGGCCATATGGCAACAAGATCCCAACCTGAGTTCCCAGGCCAAGCGCCGCCATTGCCGGTTGCCGTACCTCGGAATCGGCAAGGGCCGAATCCGCAGCAGCCATGCCAACATTGGCCAGTTGTGACTGGGACAGTCGTTCATTGGAGTGTCGAGCCAAGACGTGCGCCACTTCATGCCCAAGCACGGCGGCTAACTGATCCTGATTCTTGGCAGCCTTAAACAGCCCCGTGTAGACACCAATTCGCCCCCCTGGCAAAGCAAAGGCATTGACGTCATTCGAGTCAAACAGCACCACCTGCCAATCGACCACACTGGTTTTGTAGCTGGCAGGGATCTGCTGAACGATGGCATCTGACACACACTGTACGTAACGGGTCAGTTTCTTGTCGGTGGAGATCTTCTCTTTTTTCTTCAACTCATCAAACGAGGTCAACCCCAACTGGGCAACTTCACCATCACCAAACAAGATCAATTGCTTACGCCCAGTCGGCGAGGTTGCACACGCAGCCACCAACAAAAGAGCCAAACCACCAAGCCACCACTGTCTCATCACTTAGCCTCCTGCTATAACGTGGAAAAAATCTTAATCGAATCAGCAGCGATAACAAGCAATGGATGCCAAGGATGCGACGTTATAGCCATCCAGATAGAAAAAGCGCGCCTACATGAGGCGCGCTTTCGATGATCAGAGTAAGACAGGCGACGCTTACTCGTTATTTGGTGTATTGCTCAGGACTGATCTGGCCAATTTCGGCGGATGTCTTGTCAGCTAATAACCAGAGCGTGAACTGGTGCAATTGGGCATGGTGCGCCAAAGCAACCAGGAAAGCCCCACCGACTTCACGATAACCCAATTCATAATTCTTGAGCGTCGTGGGTGGCACACCCAACAGCTCGGCAAACTTAGGACGGCTCAGACCGACAGTTTCACGAATTTGGCGTATTTTTTGTCCTACGGAGACTTCACTGATATTCATACGATTCCTCACACAGCTTGCTTTGTGAACAAAGTTCACAATAGTTCAGAGTTGATTTATTTTTTTGTACATCAGTTTTATCCGGCTCCGCCGTTTTATTGTTCTCGTTTTCTTTATTGTTTTATCAACTATCAAGCAACCTCGCGGCAACACGCATTGTGCCCGAGAGGTGCGCATGTTAAACCTAACAGTTGACAGGGTAAATCAAAAAAACGTTTCCACTTGAATTCAGTGTAGTCCATTCATCAGGATAGCAACCCATGAACCACTACCTGGCAGTACAACTTCCTCACTGCCTTTTAACATCCCCCCTCGATGCGGTTTGCATAAAAAAACTCATCTCATTGTCTGTAAACACAATTTATCAAAAAAAATCATCAGATACGGAAGCAGTCCCTCTTTCTGCACTGTTAAATATCTTGCAACCATTTGCACTTTTGCACCCAGACGAAACCTCGAGTGAGCCGTTCGCGTACCAGTTAACCACGGCATCTTCCACCGAAGGGGGCTCTTTCTCGACAGAGAAGGGGTTGATTTCAGGATGGGATCCCGATCACTGCGCGCTGATTGACCCTATGCAGTTGGAACCTCTGATGCGCTGGCTTCGCGCAAAGCAGTGCAA
>JAYRLO010000184.1:0-5929 GCA_041905215.1 Aeromonadaceae bacterium | reverse complement strand
GCCTTCGCCCGCCAGGCCTTCAACGATGGCGTGACCGCCTACAACATCTTCCGCAAACAGTTTCCCGCCGTGCTGGTCGCGACGCGAACCGGTCATACCCAGGATGCCTCCTTGCTGGAGATCGAAAACCCGGAACAATACCGCGAGCCACCTAAGGTCACCCTGTAACCAACAGAGCAGGATCTGTTCATCTCACCCAGGGAAGAATGAGACATGGACTTCTACCAGCAACAAACCCAGGCCCGGCGTCAGAGCCGGATCCTGGTTTTCATCTATCTGCTTGGCACCCTGGCTCTGGGGCTGGTCTCCTCCCTGTGGCTGAGTCTGATCCTCCTGCCATTTGGCCATCATCAAGATCCGCAGGGAAACCGCTACTTCCTGACGTTAGCCATCCTCATCATGCTGGCCTGTCTATTCGTCACCATGTTGCGTTATCAGGCTCTGAGCAAGGGTGGCTGGCGGGTAGCCAAAGCTCTCGGGGGACGACGACTGTTGCCGAATCCAGCCGAATTCAAGGAGCAGCAGCTGCGCAATGTGATCGAGGAGATGGCAATCGCCTCGGGAATGCCGGTTCCCGCCATTTATGTGCAGGATGAGGAGCCCGGGATCAACAGCTTCGCGGCTGGCATGACCATCAACGATGCGGTGATCGTCGTGACGCAAGGTGCCCTCGCCGCTTTGGAGCGTGATGAGCTGCAGGCGATGATTGCCCACGAATTCAGCCATATCCGCAACGGCGATATTCGCCTCAATACCCGACTGGCTGCGGCCATGGCGGGTCTTTTGATGATCGCCAAACTGGCTGAGCTGCTGCACCATGATCGAGGTCACCAAGGTTCAGATCGGCTCGAGATCTCCATGGGTCGCCGACACGGCACGGCCGATGCCTTTGCCACCGGTTGCCATCTGCTTGGCTACGGGGGCGTGGTGTTCGGTGATCTGCTCAAGGCCGCCGTCAATCGCCAGCGCGAGATACTGGCGGATGCCTCAGCCGTTCAATTCACCCGCCATCCAGAGGCTCTGGCCAATGCCCTGAAAAAGGTGGCCGGTCACCCCTATGCCTCCTTGATGTTCCACCCGAACAGCCGAGCCTTCAGCCATCTGTTTTTTGCCCAAGGGCTAGACAGTACCTTTGCCGGGCTACTGGCTACCCATCCGGCTCTGTCCGATCGGATCCGCCAACTTCAGCCCGACTGGGATGGCCAGTATATTCGCAGCAATGTTGGCATGCGCCAGGCTGACTACCTGGAAGAGTCGGATATTCCCGTCCAGCGCCGTGCCGATCCCTCCCGTACCGTACTGGAAACGCCAACCGGGCAGACAGTTCCACTGGCAACTATCGATCTGGATGCACCGCACGAATGGCTGCCACTGATCCCGGCACCTCTGGTTGCGGCGGCGCACGAGCAGGCTTTGGCCCCGCTGGTCATCTGCTCGCTGCTGCTGAGTTCGGATCTGGCCATTCGTCATCGCCAACTGACCAATCACCCGCAGGGTGAGGCGGTGGATGAATTGACCCACTATCCGCTGCCGATCCGCCTGCGGCTGGGGCTGCTCGAGCTTTGCCTGCCAACTCTGAAGTCGTTGCCTTCGGCTGATTATCCATCCCTGATCCGACAGTTGGAGCAGCTCACACAAGCCGACGGTGAGACCTCACTGTTCGAGTGGCTGCTGCTGCGAGTCGTCCGTCATCAAATGGACTCCTCATCGCTGCCGATGATGGCGCGCAAACTTGAAGCCGTTACCGCAGAGCTTCAACTGCTGGGCAGTGCGGTTGCCCACTTCACTGCCACCCGCACAAGCCCAGCGGAGAGCTTCTTTAGCCACTACTGGCAGACGCTCGGCCTCGCCGCTCAACCATTGCTGCCAAAGCCGAGCTTTGCATCGCTCGATGAGGTACTCAATACATTGCAGCGCTCCGCCCCCGGAGTTCGCCTACAACTGGTTCGAGCCATCTGTGCAGCCATGGAGCAGGATGGAGAGATCACGGACAACGAATTCGAACTGTTCCGAACTCTGGCCGTCTGTCTGGATTGTCCAATCCCCCCACCCCAACCCGGCAAGCTTCATTTATGAGAGGTAGATAGCTTCCTAAAACCGTCATCACAGGTACCATCTGGCCTGAAACCGTTAACAGACAAAAATTGCCTCAATCGAGACTAGCCCATCAACCTTGTACTGGTATGATTGCTCTAAGCTGTAAAAGGAGAGCCGGACAATGGAATTTAGAGAATTAGCAGCTGCTCAACAGGCGGCCAAGCAGGGTAATGCCGAGGCACAATGTTGCCTGGGCGATTTTTATGCATCAGGTCTAGGCGTACTGCAAAATGACCTGATGGCCGCCCACTGGTACCGATTGGCTGCACAGCAAGGAAATCCGGCGGCGCTGTATAAACTGGGCCATGTCTATGAGCAGGGTCGTGGTGTAAGCCAAGATATCAACCAGGCGCTGGAGTGTTATCGTCTGGCCGCCGAGCGAGGCCACGCCGAGGCCGCCTATGGGCTCGCCATTCGTTATGATACCGGCAACGGTGTCACCCAGGATGAGCAGAAGAGCGCGCACTGGTACATGAAGGCGGCCACACTGGGGCACGCCGATGCTGCCTATACGCTGGCCCTGATGTATGACATGGGGCGCGGCGTCAAACAAGACTACACCCAAGCGACCAGCTGGTATCGCAAGGCCGCCGATCTGAATCATCCGGAGGCCCCCTACAACCTCGGCCTCATGTATTACAACGGTAAGGGAGTAGCACTAGACAACCGCCAGGCTCTCTTTTGGTATCGACAGGCCGCCGAGAAAAATCATCTGGAAGCCCAATTTCTGCTCTCAGCCATGTATGCGTTAGGCCAGGGTGTCCCGCAAGACGATATGCAAGCCTATGTATGGGGCTCTCTCGCGGCTGTTGGCTTCCCCGATGCCGCCAAGATCCGCGACAATGCTGCCTCGAAACTCGACAGCGCCTCGCTGGAAAAAGCCAAGCATCTGGTGACCTCCTATGCCGAGGCCTATCAGGTCAGCTAAGAGCGCCTCGACTGGTTAATTCGGCGACGATTACTTAGTCAGCTCTTAACAAAAACCCCGCAACTGCGGGGTTTTTTGATGAGTTTTGCCACAAAGCGAGTTAAGGCTTCGGCTTGGTGGCTGCGGCTTGTTTGTTGGTGATCGCAGGTGCGCTCTTGCCATCTGCTGGCTTGGCTGCCGCATCCCCCGCCGGAGCAGATTTTTCCCCCTCGGTACTGTTCGCCTCGGCAGCGAGCTGCGGATTGCTACTCACACCCGGAGCGACCTCTTCACCGGTATAGATGGCTCCGCCGATCTCCTGGCCTCTATGCTCATAATCAGGCAAGAAGCGGGACATCGAGATGATCACGCGGCGGTTCTGCGCGCGGCCGCTTTCACTATCATTGCTGGCAATATGCTGTTTCTCGCCATGCCCTTGTACCGCAATGCGCTTGGGATCGATGCCAAGTGCCGCAAAGTACTCCTTGATGGCCTTGGCCCGCCGTTCGGAAAGTTTGAGATTCGACCAGCGCCCGCCGTAGCTGTCGGTATAGGCATTGATGACCAGCATGTCGATGCTCGGATCAGCCTTCAGGTAGTCACCGATCATCCCCAGACGACGCTGCGAATAGGGCGTCAGTTGATCGCTACCCTTCTCGTAGTTCAATGCCGTGAAGGCTATATCCTCAAAGGTATAGGGCAACAGACTTTGCAGGCACATCAAAAACGACTGGTAGCGCGGGTAGAAGCCAACGGCAGAAACAGAAACCTGCACCGCCTTGCCACTGTGATACCAGTCGCGGAAGACAAACGCGGGGAACCGTCCCTGCTCCAACTCCCCGGCCATGGTCCAGGCCGTTTTCCCCTCGACCAGTCCATCGAACTGTTTGTAAAACCGAATAGTCGCCAGCCCGCTATCGGGCACGCCGGGACGCCAGCGTGGTGAGGAGGAGCGAAGAGTAACCGTTTGAACCTTGGCATTCGGACGCAAGGGTCTCAGTTCAAAATCAAGATTGATCTGCTTGCCCGCCCGACTGACGAAAGAGCCGCTGCCATAGCCAGGAATGAAATGTTCGAGACGGCACTCCAGAGCCGAGTCACCGGTCAGGCGCCAGCTCGACTGATCCAGCGAGGCTCCATATTCCAGCATGGCGGCCTGGGTCGGGATGCCAGCAAACAAACTTAATAAGCCACACAGATACCTGTACTTCACGGCCGTCTCCTCTTCCTGATTCACTCCTCTATCGGCCTGTTGAACCAATACTTTAGGTTGAATTTAACGAAGTCGAGAATCATTGCAGCCATGGGCAATGCAAGCCACTTCTGCCATAATACGCCGTCTTTGACCCTGATAAGACTCAAAAAACCCACTCTAAAAGAATTACCCGCGGGAAAGGAGAAGTCCCATGCGCAAGAGAATCATCCAGATCGAGGAGAGACCCTCTCTGCTCGAAAGTATTCCATTGAGTTTCCAGCACCTGTTTGCCATGTTCGGCGCCTCCGTGCTGGTACCCATGCTGTTCAAGATTGATGTCGGTACCGTGCTGCTGTTCAACGGTATTGGCACCCTGATCTACCTGTTTCTCTGCCAAGGCAAGGTACCTGCGTACCTGGGCTCTAGCTTTGCGTTTCTCTCTCCGGTGTTTGCCGTCATGGCTGGCCACGACTATGAGACCGCCCTCGGTGGCTTCATCGCCTCGGGTCTGTTGTTCATGTCGGTCGCAACCTTGATCAAGATGTTCGGTTACAAGTGGATCAACGTGATTTTCCCGACTGCCGCCATGGGCGCCATCGTTGCCATCATAGGCCTGGAATTGGCCCCGGTTGCCGCCGATATGGCGGGGCTGACCGCCAAGACTCTGGATGCCAAGGTAGTCGGCGTCTCGATGCTGACCTTCGCCGTGGTGGTCTTTGGCTCCGTGCTGTTCCGTGGCTTCCTGGCTGTTATCCCAATCCTCATCGCCATCATCGTGGGTTACATTGCCGCCTGGATGTGTGGCCTGGTTGATTTCAGTCAAGTCGCGCAAGCTTCCGTGCTGCAGATGCCAACCTTCTACACGCCGAAGCTGGAGTGGGCCGCCATCCTGACCATTTTACCGGCTGCCTTCGTGGTCATCGCCGAACACATCGGCCACTTCATCGTGACCGAGAAGATTGTCGAGCGTCCTTTGATGAAAGATCCGGGGATGCACCGCTCACTGATGGGTGATGGTTTCTCGACCGCACTGTCTGGCTGTTTCGGCTCGGTGCCGACCACCACCTATGGTGAAAACATCGGCGTCATGGCCATCACCCGCGTCTACAGCGTCTGGGTCATCGGTGGCGCCGCTGTTCTGTCGATCCTGCTCGCCTTCTTCGGCCAATTTACCGCCATCATTCGTACCATTCCGGTCCCCGTGATGGGCGGTGTCTCCTTGCTGCTGTTCGGTGTCATCGCCGCCTCCGGTATCCGTATGCTGGTTGAATCCAAGGTCGACTACAGCAAACCGAAAAATCTGATCCTGACCTCCATCGTGCTCATCATCGGCCTGTCCGGTGCCCACCTGGATATCGGCAGCGTCAGCCTCAAGGGGATGGCACTGGCAACCCTGCTCTCCATCGCGGTGAGCCTGCTGTTTGAACTGTTCGAACGCCTGGGCTGGATCAGCACTTATGACATCATGGAGCCATAACCGGCTCCCTATTTATTCTTCAAAAGTTAGTTATCGAGTGTTGTGGATGAGTGAAAGTAGTGTGGTACACCCCCTGAAAGCCCGCTTCCGCGGGTACTTTCCGGTGGTAATTGATGTGGAAACGGCTGGATTCAATGCCAGGGGGGATGCTCTGCTTGAGATCGCCGCCTGTACCCTGACCATGGACGATGAGGGCTGGCTGCAAATTGATGACACCTTCCATTTTCATGTGGAGCCATTTGAGGGCGCTAAT
>JAYRLO010000183.1:0-5979 GCA_041905215.1 Aeromonadaceae bacterium | reverse complement strand
GTGTCATTGAGATCTTTGAGTCCATTCACATCGATCAGGATCAGTCCGACCTCCTTGTCGAGGGAGGTCTCCAGCCCGGCCATGGTCTGATCAAATGCGATCCGGTTGCCCAGGCCCGTCAGGCCGTCAGTGCGGGCCCAGAAGGCCAAACGAGTCGTCAAGGCCCGGTTTTCCAGGAAGCTGCTGAGTTCTCGGGCAAACAGCAGCATCCCCTTGAGCTCTTCTTCGCGCAGATTCGGGGTTTGGAACATAATCCAGCCACCGCCAAAGGGAGGCGGCAGAGGAATGGTATAGATCCCATCATTAAAGTAATAATCCGTTTCGTCAGTCTGCGCCGGCAACAGAGGGTCCCCCACAAAGTCTGCATGACGGTAAGAGACCACGGGGCCATTGTTGGCGCTCAATCCCAGCATGAAGGGGACATTCAACTCACAGGCATGTAGCCGCTTGATCACGGCATTGAGCACCGCCGAGTCGGTACTCTCGCTGCTCAACTCCTGCCGCAGATGGATCACCTGGTTATAGATACGGTTGCTGATCTCGATACGCTGCAAAATCGAGGCGAGCTTGTTGGTGCGCTCCTGTACCTTCTCCTCCAGGCTCTGGTTCAGCTGGGTCAGCTCCTGCAGATAGCCATCTTTCTCACTGGCCAATGCCGCCAAGTCACGGTTGTTGCTCTCCAGTGTGGTCAACTGCTGGCGAATACGGGCCTGCATATCAATCAGCAGTCGTTCAGTATGCGCAAACTCCCAGATCCGCGACGTTGTGGTCTCGACCAACTGGCCCGCTTCCATGCGTTGAATGATGCCATACAAGACGTTAAACGCCCGAAATATGGGGCGGGAAAAGAGTACCAACAGCATCGTCATGACCAGCATGACCACCAGCTGATAACTGATAAATGGGCGGATCGCCTCGGTGACGGCTGAGCTCATACTCTCCGGCGAGCGACTCACCTTGATATACAAGTTAACGCTCGGCGAGTAGTCCTTCTCGCCGATCACCAGACGCGCACTCTGGCTGATTTGATCGGGCTCATCCGGTGGTAGAGCAACACCCAGCTGAATGACCGAGGTATGGTTATCCGCAGTCGGGTTGGCAAATTCCAGCATATTGCTAAACGGAACCACGGCGATTAAAAAGCCCTGTAACGAGTCGCTATTGCGCACCACCACGCTGTTGACGATAGAGACGAAGACCAGGGCCCGATTATCACTGCCAGGGGCAAATTCAGCCGAGTCAATGACCGCAATCCGGCCTCCGGTAACACCCGATTCGTAGGCCCGATCCAGATTCCGCAACAGTTCGCGGATCTCGTTACTCTTCTCAATCGGTCGGATCCGGCCGCCAAAATTTTCCCGAACCCGGCCATCCCGTGTCACCAGATAGAGGGATGACACCAGACCATAGCGGTTGTTGAATGACTCGAAGCGATCCCGAACCTGGCTGCCGTAGTAGACACTAGAGACCCCTTTGATGATGGTCTCGTGCCCCGTGAGCAAACGCAGCCCCCCGGTAATCCCCCGCAACTCGTTATTCAGACGCTCCTTACTCACCGCAACTTCACTATTGAGTTGAGTGAGCAAGGCTTGGGTAGCGAACTGTTTGAGCCCCTGATAGTGAATGAAACTCAGCACCAACAGAGGTGCAATGATCATGCAAAGCAACAGTAATACGAGAAACCGACTCAGTCGGATCATTGCTGGAATCCTTCTTCCTCAGCCAACGACTGCATACTATGCGCCGTCTCCTTGGCATCATATTCACCGCTTAAAAACAGCTTCAGCGCCTTGCCCATCACCAGCCAGACAACCAGCATCTTTCGCTCGTTGGGCATGGCCCGGCTCAATTCCAACTGATGGTGCATTGTCTTCATGTGTTCGGTCATGCTTGGTTCCATTTTTTCCGCCACCCGGTTGACCGCCGGAAAGAGCTTGGAGCGGAGATACAGGGAGCTTTGGCTCTCATCAGACAATAAAAATCGAGCCAGCTCAATCGCTGCCTGTCGTTTGGCCGGACTGATGCTAGAGCGGAATGCCAGGACGTAGGAGCTACTCAGAGGCTGCATCTGCTGACCATTCAAGGTTGGCAGAATTGAAACGCCCAACTTATTGCCCAACACATCGAGCAACATCTGGTAGGCCCAGTCACCATCAATCAAATAAGTGACCTCGCCCTTGATAAACGCCTGCTCATTACACAGCAGTTCACAATCACTGGCAGGAAAACGGGCCACCGCCTGTTGATAGGCGAGCAGAGCCTTTTCCATCTGCGGAGTATCGAGCGTAAATTTATCCCCCTGCAACGGCCAGCCACCCTGCGCCGTCAAAAAGGGCATAAACCAGAACGCCTGATCCTGAGGCCAGGCGAGCTGCTTATCCGGAATAGCCTCCAGGCTAAGCGGCGGTTTCACCAAGTCTTGGCGATAATACATCACCAGTTGGTTGCCCATATTAATCGGGATCCCAAACCATTGACCATCGAGTCGACCATCGGCCCGCAGACCAAACTCGGTGGCAATCTCGGCAGGCCAACTACCAAGCTCATACTCCTGCTGGTTACTGATTTGATCGCTGGGAATGAAATAGAGGTCTGGCAACAACACAGACGAAAGCACCTGGTCACGAAAGCGATCCGCACGAAAATGCTGCTGGACTACGGTGTGACCAGTCAGCTTGGTAAAGCGATCCAGCTCTGGTTGTAAATGCTCGAGGCTGTGGCCGTTCCAAAGCGTCAGGGTTTCGGCGCACAGCGGTGAAATCCAGGCACAGAAGGCAATCAACAGTAGGCGGAATCGACGCATGGCAAACTCCTCAAGGGGATCTATTTACAATTGTCTCACCAGCGAGAGACATCGCAATCACTTGTTCCTCAAGATGTGATGGTCGAGGAAATACCTGCGAGCATCGGTTACCAAGTAACCAGATAACCCACTGGTTATCTTGTAGTTTGGTCTTCTCGCGGAAATATGGCGAATATCGGCGACCCGATGGCGATAAAAAAACAGGCTGCGTCACGACGCAGCCTGCTTTGTAATACCGACTTCTGTTTGCCGGGCGATTAGGCCATCAGCAGGCGGTTGACGCGAGCAACAAAGCCGGATGGATCCTGCAAGCCACCCTGTTCAGCCAGTTGAGCCTGTTCCAGCAGCAGATCACACCACTCGGCAAACAGGGACTCATCGCTGATGCCGTCGATGCGTTTGAGCATCGCATGCTCGGGGTTGAGTTCCAGAATAAACTTCTGCTCTGGCACCTTCTGCCCGGCGGCCTGCATCAACTTCATCATGTGGCTGCTCATGCCATGGGCATCGGTAACCACACAGCTTGGCGTCGAGGTCAGACGGTGGCTGATGCGCACCTCCTTGACCTTATCCCCGAGTGCCTTGCGAACTCGCTCGACCAGGGATTGATTGGCCTCGACCAACGACTCCTGATGTTTGCGACTCTCTTCGTCTTCCAGCTCACCCAGCTGCAGATCGCCCTGGGTGACAGAGACAAACTGCTTGCCATCAAATTCGGTCAGGTGGTTCATCAACCACTCATCGATACGCTCCCACAGCAGCAGAACCTCAACACCCTTCTTGCGCAGCAGCTCCAGATGCGGGCTATTGCTGGCAGCGGCATAGTTGTCGGCGATGATGTAGTAGATCTTGCTCTGTTTTTCCTTCATCCGGCTAACGTACGCTTCGAGACTTACGTTAGCGACGTCAGAATCGGCGTGGGTCGAGGCGAAGCGCAACAGTTTGGCGATCTCCTCCTTGTGGGCATAGTCCTCGGCTGGCCCCTCTTTGAGCACATTGCCGAATTCGCCCCAGAAGCGTTGATACTTATCGCTGTCGTCTTTGGCCAGCTTGCTCAGCATGCCCAATACCCGCTTGGTGCAGGCCTTGCGCAACTGCGCCGTCACCTTGTTATCTTGCAGGATTTCCCGTGACAGGTTCAGCGGCAGATCGTTGGTATCCAGCACCCCCTTGACGAAGCGCAGGTAGGTTGGCATGAACTGCTCGGCGTCATCCATGATGAACACCCGCTGCACATAGAGCTTCAACCCACTCTTTTGTTCACGATTCCACAGATCCCAAGGCGCCCGGGCTGGCACGTACAACAGGCTGGTGTACTCCTGATTGCCCTCGACCTTGTTGTGCGACCAGGCCAGCGCCTCTTCAAAGTCATGGCTGATATGTTTGTAGAACTCCTGATACTCCTCGTCTTTGATATCCCGAGGAGTGCGAGTCCACAGCGCGGTGGCGCGGTTGACCTGCTTCCACTGACCTTCGGCGACAACCTTCTCTTCGCCTTCAGCGGGTTCTGCAGCCTCAGGAACCTCCCACAATTCAACCGGAATGCTGATGTGATCGGAGTACTTGCCAATCACGGAGCGCAGACGCCAATCGTCGAGGAACTCGCTCTCTTCTTCCTTCAGATGCAGTATCACATCGGTACCACGACTGCCCTTGGTGATATCGGCGACCGTGAAGGAGCCTGAGCCATCAGACTCCCAGCAGACGCCACGCTCGGCCGCTTCGCCAGCACCCCGACTGTGAACCGTCACCTTGTCGGCCACGATGAAGGCGGAATAAAAACCGACGCCAAACTGGCCAATCAGTTGGGAGTCGCGGGTCTGATCGCCCGAGAGGTGGCTAAAAAACTCGGCGGTACCGGAGCGGGCAATGGTCCCCAGATGCTCGATCGCCTGATCGCGGGTCATACCGATGCCGTTGTCGGAGATGGTCAGGGTCCGCTTCTCCTTGTCGAGGATCAGGCGGACGCGCAGCTGGCCATCATCTTCATACAGTGAGGGTTCGGAGAGCGCCTTGAAACGCAGCTTATCGGCGGCGTCCGCCGCATTGGAGATGAGCTCGCGCAGGAAGACTTCTTTGTTCGAATAGAGGCTGTGCGCCATCAGGCTCAGCAGTTGTTTGACTTCGGTCTGAAACCCGTGGGTTTCGGTATGCATGGCTTCGGTCATTGATGCTTTCCTTGGTGAATGTAACTATCACGACAGGAAACTAGATGGGGGCTGGAGAGCCATTTTCAACCCCGGTGCAGAACCGGGATTGAAAAATGTGAGCTTACTCGAGAGGACGCCGACCACTGAGCGAATGGGACAAGGTCGTACCATCGACCAGCTCCAGCTCGCCGCCGACGGGTACGCCATGGGCAATCCGTGTGACGGCGACGCCGACCTGACGAGCCAAATTAGCGATATAGAAGGCGGTGGCATCCCCTTCGATGGTCGGATTGGTCGCCAGGATCAGCTCATCCAGCGACTCCTGCTGTAGTCGTTGCTCCAGCAAGTCAAGCCCTAACTCCCGCGGGCCAATGCCGTCGAGTGGCGATAGATGGCCCATCAGCACAAAATAACGACCTGAGTAGAGATGGGTCTGTTCCAGCGCCGCCACATCGGCTGGCGACTCGACCACGCAGAGCTGGCGCTTCTCGGCTCGCTTCGGGTTGGCGCAGATCTCGCACAGCTCGTTTTCGGTAAAAGTCCGGCACTGCTGACAGTGACCAATTTCGCACAGGGCTCGCTCCAGGGTGCGGGCCAGCCTCTGACCCCGACTGCGTTCACGCTCCAACAGCTGAAAAGCCATGCGCTGGGCCGACTTGGGGCCAACACCCGGCAAGACCTGCAGCTCACGGATCAGATCGTCGAGCAAGGGACTGAATTTCATCGGTGACTCCACAAAAACAAAAGCGGGGTTGCCCCCGCCTCTGGTGACTTAGAAGGGCATCTTGAAACCGGGCGGCAGCTGCATGCCACCGGTCACCTCGCCCATCTTGCTCTTGTTCTGTTCTTCGACCCGACGCACCGCATCGTTGAAGGCAGCCGCGATCAGATCTTCGAGCATCTCCTGATCATCATCCATCAGGCTCGGATCGATGGCGACCCGGCGCACGCTGTGGCTACCAGTCATGGTGACCTTGACCAGACCGGCCCCGGATTCACCGACTACTTCCATCTGGGCCAGCTCTT
>JAYRLO010000182.1:0-6023 GCA_041905215.1 Aeromonadaceae bacterium | reverse complement strand
TAAGAGCGAACTTTTATAAAAACGATGTGTCTGATTATATGCGCTTATTTCGGACCGACTTTGTTGATCACCTGATGGGGGTTTTTCGGTTCCAATGAGTGACCAGAACAGTATTGACCAACAGTTGATCGAGCGCATACAGCGTGGCGATAAGAACGCCTTCAATCTCTTGGTCAGAAAGTACCAACATAAAGTGATCAGTCTGGTATCCAGGTATGTGAATAACCCGGGTGATGTTCCTGATGTGGCACAAGAGGCCTTTATCAAAGCCTACCGCGCCATTCCGGAGTTTCGGGGAGAGAGTGCTTTCTATACCTGGCTGTATCGGATTGCAGTCAACACGGCAAAGAATTACATAGTGGCTCAGGGGCGTCGTCCGCCCGATATGGATGTAGATAGTCAGGATGCGGAAACTTATGAAGGGGCTGATAACCTGCATGAAGTGGCCAATCCGGAAAATCTGATGCTATCGGATGAGATACGAGCGGAAGTGGCGTCAACCCTGGCTAGTTTGCCTGAGGATCTACGCACGGCAATCACCCTTCGCGAGATTGAAGGGCTGAGTTATGAAGAGATTGCCGAGGTGATGGAGTGTCCGGTGGGAACTGTCCGGTCACGGATTTTTCGGGCGCGTGAGGCGATTGATAAACGGATCCAGCCTCTGTTGCAACGCTAGGAGCAGGAAGATTGACTATGGCGAATAATGAACGGATTTCTGTGCTGATGGATGGCGAGTCCTCCGAAGCCAGTTGGTTGAAGTCTGTAATGCAGGATCCGCAACAGCAAGAGACCTGGGGGCGTTACCATCTGATTGGTGATGCGCTGCGCGAGGATCTCCCTGCCAATTTAACTCTTGATCTGGCTGACCGAGTGGCCCTGGCCCTGGCGGATGAGCCGACTGTGCTGGCCCCCAGAACCCTTGGCTGGCAAGAGAGAATCAAGCCTGCTGCCATCAAGTTCTTGCGGCATGGCGGTCAGTTCGCTATCGCAGCCTCCGTGGCGGCGGTGTCGATTCTTGGGGTGCAACAGTACCAGTTGGCTCAAATTGCGGCGCCATTACCGGTGCTGAACACGGTTCCGGTTGGCGGCATCGCCGCTCCGGTCAGTGTCAATTATCAGACCGAGCGCCCCTCGTTGGAGCATATGCCACAGCCGGTCATGAGTGAGGCGCAGCGTCGGAATGATCAGGAGCGTATCGCGGCATTCCTGCGGGATCATCAGCTGCAACAGCGCCTGCATCAGGCTAATGACTAATCAGAAGAGAACTCTTTCGTGCGGCAGTTGATTCGTGTTTGGCTTCTTGCCGCCCTCTTTGTCTGCGTTCCTGCCTTGGCCGCCTCCCCGTCGGCCGAGGCGTTGTTGCAGCAGATGCAGCGGGCCTATCACCACTACAATTTTGAACTCTCCCTGATCAAGGTCCGCCAGGGAGATATCGAGCCGATGCGCTTTTCCCATGCGGTACTCGACAAGAGCGAGATCTCTCATCTCATCTACCTGAATGGTCGGCCCAGCGAATACTTCAAACGTGGTGACCAGATCAGTTTCTTCGAAGCTGGCCACAATCCCTATACCCTGACTGGCGCTCGGATGCCGGGGCTGTGGTCTGCCTTTCTGGATATGAATCTGGAGCGGGTATTTGAAAGCTATGATCCGGTGGTCACGGGACGCAATCGAGTAGCTGGTTTGCCGGTACAGGTGGTGCGACTGGCCCCGAAAGAGGCGACTAAGTATGGCTTCGTGGTCTGGCTGGAACAGAGTTCCGGTCTGTTGCTGCGCCTGGATCTGATCGATGAAAATGGCGCCTTGGTTGAACAATACATGGGGGTCGATCTCCGAGTCTCACCGGAGCCGAGCGGTTGGCTCAAATCCTTGGCGCAAGCCAAGCTACCGCGGGCTGTGACGGTCGCGCAGGCCTATCAAGCTCCCCAGTTGGAGCTGGGTTGGGCTCCGAGCTGGTTGCCCAAAGGGTTTTCCATCATGTCGACGGATCGTCATCCACTGGTGGGTACCGATCAGATCGTCGATTACATGATGATCAGTGATGGTCTGGTCGACGTCTCTATCTACCTTTCCGCCGTGGAGGCACCGATGGGCGATGAGCTGGTTCGCCAAGGCGCGACCAGCTTGCTCCGGATGTTGAATGATCATAAGGTTGAAGTGACCGTGGTTGGTGAAGTCCCTGTGTCGACGGCACAGCGTCTCGCCGAATCGCTCCATCCACTCGCCAAAGGATCCGCCCATGATTGAATCGATTGCTACCGTTGTTGCTGTGGGGGATACCTGGGCTCAGGTCGAGTGCCGGCGCAAGAGTGCCTGCGGTCACTGCCATCAGCAACAGAGCTGTGGCGTTGGTGCATTGGCCAAGGCGATGCCCGGGCGCCCGCAGCTGTTGGAGATTGCCCTGACGACGCCTGTGCTGGTTGGTCAGCAGGTTCGTATCGGTATCCCGGAGCGCAGTCTGTTGACCAGTGCCTTGCTGGTCTATCTGGTGCCGCTGTTCTTTCTGCTGCTGGGAGCCCTGGCTGGTAAGTGGGTTTCGCTGCAGTGGCCGGTCGGTGAAGAGCCCTCCGAGATTGTCGGTGCCCTGCTGGGTGGTGCCCTCGGCTTCTGGCTGGCACGACTCGGAGCCAAGCGTTTGGGCGGTGGTTTTTACCGTCCGGTGATGCTGGGGGTAAACATTCCGGCGCAGCAAGCCGACTAAGCGATAGCCGTTACACCGCTAATCCAGTAAAATCCCGCCTCTATGCGTCAGGTGACGCTTACCTATTGTGACTGAATAAGCCATGAAACAGATTCGAAATTTTTCCATTATTGCGCACATTGACCACGGCAAGTCGACTCTCTCCGACCGCCTGATCCAGATTTGCGGCGGCCTCTCCAATCGCGAGATGCAAGAGCAGGTGCTGGATTCCATGGATCTTGAGCGCGAACGCGGCATCACCATCAAAGCTCAGAGTGTGACCCTGAACTACCAGGCCAAAGATGGTCAAACCTACCAGCTGAACTTCATCGACACCCCGGGCCATGTGGACTTCTCCTACGAGGTTTCCCGCTCGCTGGCCGCCTGTGAAGGGGCATTGTTGGTGGTAGACGCTGGTCAGGGGGTTGAGGCACAGACTCTGGCCAACTGCTACACGGCGTTGGATATGGAGCTGGAAGTTGTCCCGGTGCTCAACAAGATCGACCTGCCCCAGGCCGAGCCGGAGCGTGTGGCCGAAGAGATTGAAGACATCGTCGGCATCGATGCCATGGATGCGGTGCGGTGCTCGGCCAAGACGGGTCTGGGTGTCGATGATGTGCTGGAAACCATAGTGCAGAAGATCCCGGCTCCCGAGGGTGACCCGGATGCTCCGCTGCAGGCATTGATCATCGACTCCTGGTTTGATGACTATCTGGGCGTGGTCTCTTTGGTGCGCATCAAGAACGGTTGCCTGAAGAAGGGCGACAAGATCAAGGTGATGAGTACCGGCCAGGTGTGGGGCGTCGATCGTCTCGGCATCTCGACCCCCAAGCGCAAGGATACCGATCAACTGGGCTGCGGCGAAGTGGGTTGGGTGGTCTGCGGCATCAAGGACATCCATGGCGCACCGGTCGGCGATACTCTGACTCATGCCAAGAACGGTGCCGACAAGGCGCTGCCTGGTTTCAAAAAGGTCAAGCCGCAGGTCTATGCCGGTCTGTTCCCGATCTCCTCGGAAGATTATGAGGCGTTCCGCGATGCGCTGGACAAGCTCTCCTTGAACGATGCCTCCTTGTTCTTCGAACCCGAAAGCTCGACGGCGCTGGGCTTCGGTTTCCGTTGCGGCTTCCTCGGCATGCTGCACATGGAGATCATTCAGGAGCGTCTGGAGCGGGAGTACGATCTGGACCTCATCACCACGGCACCGACCGTGGTCTATGAAATTGAACAGACCGATGGCACCACCATCCACATCGACAGCCCGGCGGCCTTGCCTGCCATTACCAGCATCGTCGAAGTGCGTGAGCCGATCGCCGAATGTCACATTCTGGTGCCGTCCGAGTATCTCGGCAACGTCATCACCCTGTGTATCGAGAAGCGGGGCATGCAGACCAACATGGTCTATCACGGTAATCAGGTGGCATTGACCTATGAAATTCCGATGGCGGAAGTGGTGCTCGACTTCTTCGATCGTCTGAAATCGACCAGCCGTGGCTATGCCTCGCTGGATTATGGTTTCAAGCGCTTCGAAACCGCCGACATGGTGCGCCTGGATATTCTGATCAATGGTGAGCGCGTCGATGCGCTGGCCATCATCACCCACAAGGACAACGCCCAATTCCGTGGCCGTCAGTTGGTCGAGAAGATGCGGGAACTGATCCCGCGCCAGATGTTCGATATCGCCATCCAGGCTGCGATTGGCAACCATGTGATTGCTCGAAGCACCGTCAAGGCGATGCGCAAGGACGTTCTGGCCAAGTGTTATGGTGGCGACGTCAGCCGGAAGAAGAAACTGCTGAACAAGCAAAAAGAGGGCAAGAAGCGTATGAAGTCGCTCGGCCGAGTCGATGTCCCGCAGGAGGCATTCCTTGCCATTCTGCACGTTGGTAAGGATAGCAATTGATGGCCAATACATTTAGCCTGCTGCTGATTGGTGCCACCCTGTTGACCGGTCTGGTCTGGCTGCTGGATCGCTTCGTGCTGTTGCGCTGGCGCCAACAGCGCGTACTGAAGGCGGAGTCGGCAACTGGTAAGGCGCTGGATGCTGGCACCATCGAGACCCTGATGCGCGAGCCGGGTTGGGTGGAGCAGTGCAAGGGGGTCTTCCCGGTCATTGCCGCCGTGCTGGTGTTGCGTTCCTTCCTGTTCGAGCCGTTCCAGATCCCCTCTGGTTCCATGATGCCGACCCTGTTGGTTGGTGATTTCATCCTGGTGCAGAAGTTTGCCTACGGGATCAAGGAGCCGTTGAACAACAACACGTTGATCGAGACTGGTCACCCGCAACGGGGTGATGTGGTGGTCTTCAAGTACCCGGAAGATCCGCGCGTGGACTACATCAAGCGCATTGTGGGTTTGCCCGGGGATCGCATCATCTACCGTAACAAACAACTGTTCATCCAGCCTGGGTGCCCCTCTGGCAAGGATTGCTCGTCGATCCAGCAGGTCGAGCAGACTTTCCTCAACAGCGGCGACTTCATGCAGGGGAGCGTGCCTCTGGAGCGCTATCAGGAGCAACTGGGCTCGGTGAGCCACAAGATCCTGAAGAACCCGGAGCAACCTGATTTTGTGCCCATGTATTTCCATCAGGTCGGCAACGAAGCCGATGAGTGGGTGGTGCCGGAAGGCCACTACTTCGCGATGGGAGACAATCGGGATAACAGCAAAGACAGTCGCTTCTGGGGCTTTGTGCCGGAGCGCAACCTGGTTGGCAAGGCGGTGTTTATCTGGACCAGCTTTGAATTCGATCGCGATCCGAGCTCCCCGCTGCCGGGTTGGATCCCGACCGGGATCCGGTTTGAGCGGATAGGTGGTATTCAGTGATCGATAAGCTCAAACGGCTGGAAAAGAAGATAGGCCACACCTTCGTCAATGATGATCTGCTCAAGCGAGCCATCACCCACCGCAGTGCCGGTTCCCGGCACAACGAGCGGTTGGAGTTTTTGGGTGACTCCATTCTCAGTCTGGTGATTGCCGAGGCTCTGTTCCACCGCTTCCCGGATGTCAGCGAAGGCGACATGAGCCGGATGCGGGCGACGCTGGTGCGTGAGAAGACCCTCGCCGAACTGGCGCGTGAATTTGATCTGGGTGAATACCTGATCCTGGGGCCGGGCGAGCTCAAGAGTGGTGGTTTCCGGCGGGAGTCGATTCTGGCCGATACGGTTGAGGCACTGATTGGTGCCATCTACCTCGACGTTGGCATGGAGCCGGTGCGTGGCTTGTTGCTGGCCTGGTATGCCTCCCGGCTCGACGAGATCCGTCCGGGCGCCGATCAGAAGGATCCGAAAACACGTCTGCAGGAGCTATTGCAGGGCAAGCGCAAACCCTTGCCCAGCTACAGATCGGA
>JAYRLO010000181.1:0-6104 GCA_041905215.1 Aeromonadaceae bacterium | reverse complement strand
CGGAGCTTATCCGTCTTCATGGCTGCGGTGTGGCTGTTGATTGTGATAAAAAAAACTAATGGATAACGGCTGGATTATTTTTATTGATTGGCCTTTTGTTTCGTCATACGGATAATCGCCGCGCACTTGAAACGTGTATCATTAGTTCGTTGGTTTTTAACATGTCGAGCCTGCCATGGAACATTTGGACTTTTCTCTGTATCTGAAATTTTTTATCGGTCTGGTGGCGATCATCAACCCGCTTGGGTTGTTGCCAGTGTTTGTCAGTCTGACCAGTCACCAGACGCCACAAGAGCGGATGAAGACCAATACCACCGCGAACATTGCGGTGATGGTGATCCTTTGGGTTTCGATGTTTTTTGGTCAGATGATTCTCGATATCTTTGGGATCTCTATTGCGTCGTTTCGTATTGCCGGTGGTTCCCTTATCACCCTGATCGCCTGGTCTATGTTGCAGGGGAAGCTGGGTGAGGTAAAACACAACAAGGAAGAGAAAGGTGAATTGATCGCCAAGGAGTCTATTGCGGTAGTTCCCCTGGCGTTACCCTTGATGGCCGGGCCTGGTGCCATCAGTTCAACTATTGTCTACTCCAGCCAATTTGATAGCCCAGGGCAGCTCTTTGGTTTGAGTCTGGTTGTTGTGGTGTTTTCTCTGTTCTCTTGGTTGGTCTTTCGTGCGGCACCCTTGTTGTTTCGTTTGATGGGAAAAACAGGAATCAATGTGGTAACCCGGATCATGGGGCTTATCATGATGTCTCTGGGTATTGAAATTATGGTCGCAGGGCTCAAGCATATGTTCCCTGGTTTGATGTAATTTGGTGCATCAGAAACCCCAAAAAAGGGCGCTCGCCCAATAACTATTCATTTATCCTGCATATCATGATGACGGTGCCGCAAAAGCACCGTCATTTGTGCATATCTCCATAAAATCTATTGCATTCTTCGCCGTATCAGGAAATTATTTGTTGGTTCGAATATTGACCTATGGCTCATTTGTGGCCGGTCAGTTCGACAAGGACAATCTGATACGGAGTAAGGACATGACTCATAATAAAAAAGCGCTCGCTATGGCGGTTGCTACTTCCATCCTGCTGTGGGGCTGTGGTCAGCCAGAACAAGCGGAACAGCAAGCTGCAGCTCCTGCGGCCAAGCAAGAGGCTGCCAAGCCTCTGAACAAGGCCGATGTCAAGTTGGCGCCAGTTCAAGAATTAGTGAAAGGTAACGGAGCTGAGCCAGCGACCCTGGACCCGGCCAAGACAGAAGGAACTGTCGAATCCAACATTCAACGCGATCTGTATGAGGGCTTGGTGACTACGGGGCCAAACGGTGAAATCCGCCCGGCTGTTGCCGAGCGTTGGGAAACTACGGACAACAAGGTATACACCTTCCATCTGCGTAAGGATGCCAAGTGGTCCAACGGTGAGCCTGTGACGGCGGGTGACTTTGTTTATGCGTTCCGCCGTGTCGTTGATCCCAAGACTGCTTCACCTTACTCCTGGTACCTGGAGACTCCGGGCATTGTGAATGCTACCGCCGTGATTAACGGTAAGGCGAAGCCAGAAGAGCTGGGTGTCAAGGCGATCGATGATCATACCTTCGAGATCACCCTCGAGCGTCCAATCTCCTATTTCGTTAGCATGATGGCCCATACCACCGTCTATCCGGAACCCCAAAAGGTTATCGAAAAGTATGGTGATAAGTGGACTCAACCAGGCAATCTGGTGGGGAATGGCGCCTATACGCTCAAAGAGTGGGTCGTAAACGAGAAGATTGTTCTCGAACGCAATAAGACCTACTGGGATGATGCTCATACCACCATCAACAAGGTTACCTACCTGCCGATCCAGTCGCAAAATGCTGACATGAACCGCTATCTGGCCGGTGAAGTCGACATAACCTACGAAACCCCGATCGAGCAATTCAAGCGTTTGCAAAAAGAGCATCCGGATGAAGTTCGAGTGACCGGTTACGTCGGTACTTACTACTACGAATTCAACTGCAAGAAGAAGCCGTTTGATGACGTTCGTGTCCGCAAGGCGCTGGCCTACGCCATTGACCGTGATGTCATCGTTGATGCCGTTATGGGGCAGGGGCAGAAGCCGGGTTACGGTCTGGTTCCTGACTTCGTCGATGGCTTCAAGCCAGAAGTCCCTGCCTATGCCAAGCTGACTCAAGTTCAGCGTAACGAAGAGGCCAAGAAGCTGCTGAAGGAAGCCGGTTTCGATGAGACTCATCCGCTGAAGTTTGAACTGTTGTACAACACCAGTGAAAACCACAAGAAGGTGGCCGTTGCGGTTGCTGCCATGTGGAAGAAGAATCTGGGTGTTGATGTGGCACTGGTGAACCAAGAGTGGAAAACTTATCTGGAAACCAAGTCTGGTGGCAACTTCGATATCGCGCGTGCCGGTTGGATCGCCGATTACAACGAAGCCTCCTCCATGCTGGACCTGAAGCAGACCACCCATGGCAACAACGACGGCAAGTACTCCAATCCGAAGTTTGATGCGTTGATGGCCAAGAGCCGCGAAGTTGCGGATTCTGCTGAACGTAACAAGCTGTATGCGGAAGCAGAAGCCATTCTGGCAGAAGATATGCCACTGGCGAATGTCTATCAGTATGTGACTGCTCGTCTGGTTAAACCTTATGTTGGCGGCTATCCAAACAACGTGCTGGATAACCTCTACACCAAGGATATGTTTATCATTGCTCACTAAGAGTCTCTTGGAGCTATGATCAGAAACCCGCCCAATGGGCGGGTTTCTCGTGCTTAGCGATGCAATGCTTCACGCTTGTGCCGGAATCAATATGTTAAAATTCATACTAAAACGTCTGTTGGAAGCCATTCCGACGCTGCTGGTGCTGATTACTGTCTCATTCTTCATGATGCGATTCGCGCCAGGTAATCCGTTCTCGACGGAACGAGGATTACCGCCGGAAGTCATGGCCAACATTCAACAAAAGTACGGGCTGGATAAGCCTGTGTACCATCAATATTTGACCTACCTGGGCAATCTTGTGCAGGGTGATTTGGGTCCTTCGTTCAAATACAAAGACTTTTCGGTGAACGATCTGGTCAGTAAAGCACTGCCAGTTTCTGCCACTATTGGCTCCTTTGCCTTTTTGCTCGCCTTGGGGCTGGGCGTCAGCCTCGGCATCATGGCCGCGCTGCGACAGAATAGCTGGGTGGATTATGGCAGTATGTCGTTGGCCATGCTCGGGGTGGTGATGCCATCGTTTGTGTTGGCTCCCGTACTTACCCTGATATTTGCGATCAACTTGCAATGGTTGCCTGCGGGGGGCTGGAATGGCGGCCAACTGCAATTCATGATTTTGCCGGTGATTGGCATGACCATGTACTACATCTCCTCGATCGCTCGCATCATGCGCGGCAGCATGATTGAAACCATGAACTCCAACTTCATTCGTACCGCTCGGGCCAAGGGGTTGCCGTTACATCACATCATTCTGCGCCACGCGCTGCGTCCGGCCATGTTGCCTGTTGTTTCGTATCTCGGCCCCGCCTTTGTCGGCATCATCACCGGCTCTGTGGTGATTGAAACCCTCTTTGGTTTACCCGGTATCGGTCAGTTGTTTGTCAACGGTGCCTTGAACCGGGATTACTCCATGGTTTTGGGCTTAACCATTCTGGTCGGGGCTTTGACCATCACCTTCAATGCTGTGGTCGATATTCTCTACGCCTTCATCGATCCGAAGATCCGCTACTGAGCCTGAGGTGGAATATGGTGCTTAGCAAACTCAAGCAACAAGCTGTCTCCTCCTTTGCGAGTGAGCTGGAAATCAAGGGGCGATCCCTGTGGCAAGATGCCGCTCATCGCTTCTTCAAAAACCGGGCGGCGTTAGCCAGCCTGATCATTCTTTCACTCATCAGCCTGCTGGTGATCCTGGGGCCTTTGGTCTCAGCCTATGCCTTCGACGAGCCGGATTGGGGCGCCATGCATACGGGGCCAGATTTCACCACGGGTCACTATTTTGGTACCGACAGTCTGGGGCGGGATCTGTTTGTCCGTACCCTGATGGGTGGGCGTATTTCGCTGATGGTCGGCGTGTTGGGCGCCTTGGTGGCCGTGGTGATCGGCACCCTGTATGGTGCTGCCGCCGGCTTCATCGGTGGTCGTCTGGACCGAGTCATGATGCGTGCGCTGGAAATTCTCTACGCGTTCCCCTTCATGTTCTTTGTCATCATGCTGGTGACCTTCTTTGGCCGTAATCTGTGGCTGATTTTTATCGCCATCGGTGCAGTCAGTTGGCTGGATATGGCGCGGATTGTCCGTGGTCAGACTCTGAGCCTCAAGAGCAAGGAGTTCATCGAAGCGGCCCATGTCTGTGGTGTCTCTCAGTGGAAGATCATCACCCGGCATATAGTGCCGAATGTGCTGGGGATCGTGGTGGTCTACTCGACGCTGCTGGTGCCGGGCATGATCCTGTTTGAATCCTTCCTCAGCTTCCTCGGTCTCGGTGTGCAAGAGCCGATGACCAGCTGGGGAGCCTTGCTGGATGAGGGCTCAAAATCGATGGAAGTCGCACTGTGGCATCTGCTGTTCCCGGCTGGTTTCATGGTGGTGACCCTGTTTTGCTTCAACTTCCTGGGTGACGGTCTGCGTGACGCCCTGGATCCTAAAGACCGTTAAGGAGCACGTCATGTCACTGTTAGTTGTCAATGATCTGCGTGTCGAGTTCAAAACCCCGGAAGGGAATGTGGTTGCGGTCAATGACCTGAATTTCTCACTGGATGCCGCAGAAACGCTAGGGATCGTCGGGGAGTCTGGTTCTGGTAAAAGTCAGACCGCCTTTGCCTTGATGGGGCTGCTGGCCAAGAACGGAGTCATCACCGGCTCGGCCAAGTTCGAGGACAAAGAGATCCTCAACCTGCCAATTAAAGAGTTGAATCGTATCCGGGCTGAAAAGATCTCCATGATCTTCCAAGACCCGATGACCTCGCTGAACCCCTATATGAAGGTCGGTACCCAGCTGATGGAAGTCTTGCTGTTGCACAAGGGAATGAGCAAGGCCGATGCCTTTGCTGCCTCGGTGCGGATGCTCGATGCGGTCAAGATCCCCGAAGCGCGCAAGCGGATGGACATGTACCCCCATGAGTTTTCGGGTGGTATGCGTCAACGGGTGATGATTGCCATGGCGTTGCTGTGCAACCCCAAGCTGCTGATTGCCGATGAGCCGACTACGGCGTTGGATGTGACCGTGCAGGCACAAATCATGACCCTGCTCAACGAGCTTAAGCGTGATTTCAATACTGCCATCATCATGATTACCCATGACTTGGGCGTCATTGCCGGTCTGTGCGACAAGGTGCTGGTGATGTACGCCGGTCGGACCATGGAGTACGGCAAGGTCAACGATATCTTCTATCGACCGTCTCACCCTTACACCGAAGGATTGCTCAAGGCGATCCCGCGTCTGGATAGCGAAGGCGAGGTTCTGGCCACTATCCCGGGTAATCCGCCCAACCTGTTGCGCTTGCCCAAGGGGTGCCCATTCCAGGAGCGCTGCCACCGGGTCAGTGATATCTGTCGCAGCAAGGCACCTGAATTGACAGGTTTCCATGATGGCCGTCTGCGGGCCTGTCACTGGGACTGGGAAGAGATTGTGCAGGGAGAACAAGCGTGATGAGCGATAAGAAGTTGTTGCTGGACGTGGATGCCCTGAAAGTCCACTTCAAGATCAAAAGTGACAAGAGCTGGCCCTGGTCTCCGGCCTTGAATCTCAAGGCGGTGGATGGGGTTTCCATCAAGTTGTATGAAGGGGAAACCCTCGGCGTGGTGGGTGAGTCTGGCTGTGGTAAATCCACCTTTGCCCGCGCCATCATCGGCCTGGTGCCTGCCACCGAAGGTAAGGTGGTATGGCTGGGGCAGGATTTGACCCGCCTGCCAGCCCGTGAACTGCGGGAAAAGCGCAAAGAGATCCAGATGATATTCCAGGATCCGCTGGCGTCGCTGAATCCACGGATGACCATAGGGGACATCATCGCCGAGCCGCTACAGACCTTCTATCCGCAGCTGAGCAAGCTCGAGGTGATGGACCGGGTCAAGAGCATCATGATGAAGGTTGGTCTATTGCCGAACCTCATC
>JAYRLO010000180.1:0-6167 GCA_041905215.1 Aeromonadaceae bacterium | reverse complement strand
TTTTTGATGTGCCATCTCGGCCGTTAGATCGATGAGATCTTCGAGCAGCGGATTGAGGGCGAAGGGCTGCGGGTTTAATGCCAGCTTACCGGCTTCAATCTTGGAGAAGTCGAGAATGTCATTGATGACCCCGAGCAGATGACGACCGGAACGATGAATTTTTTCGACAAAGTTGTCCTGCCGTGGATTGAGATCCGACTGGCGCAACAGGTGTGTCATTCCGAGAATGGCATTGAGAGGGGTACGGATCTCGTGGCTCATGTTCGCCAAAAAATCGGACTTCATGCGTGCAGCCTCTTCCGCCAGCTCTTTGGCATAGGCAAGCTTGGCTTCGGCCTGTTTCTGCTCGGTAATATCGACAAAAGTGCCGATGAGACCACCAGGCTGACCATCACTTTTGCTGAATCCCGAGACCCAGTACAGGGTCTGGTGGATTTGACCATCGGCGAACGGGATCGGCATTTCACGCCTGATAGAGCCAATTTCCCGGATCGTGCGTTCGTCTTCTTGCTGGTACTGAAGTCGATCGGCTTCAGGAAGATAATCCAGATCCATGACGGTTTTGCCGAGCAGCGGGCGGGTATCTACGCCGAAGATCTCCCCGTAGATTTTATTGAACCCGGCAAAGCGGCATTCGGCATCCTTGTAGAACAACGGATAGGGGATGGTATCCATCAGCACCCGCTGGAAGGAGAGCTGATCAGCGAGCTCCTGGGTGCGGAGTTTGATCTTCTCTTCGAGGGTATTGTTGAGTTGTTCCAGAGATGAAGTGCTATCCAGCAGATTGCGGCGCATCAGCTCCTTGGCCGAAACCAGGGCTTTCAATTCACTGATCTCGCAGGGGATCGCGACCGGTGTCTGTAAATCCATATTCCCGATGCGGTGACTTTCTCGAACCAGAGCGCGTAATTGGCTGGCGATGCGGCGCGATTCCGGAACGACCAGCAATGCCGCCAGCAGCAGAGTGATCAACAGCAGTGCCAGCAACACCATCCATTCACTGGCGCCCATGATCTTGAAGTCGGACCGGGGGGCATAGATGCCAATCCAAACGGTTTTGCTTCCCAGTGGAATGGGGCGGAACTGGTAAAACCACGTATTGCCGTCGCGAATGCGAAGAGTGCTAATCGTGCGCTCAGGCTTGCCGTCCGTAGCCCAGGCTCGTGTCGACTCGGTCACGGCTGCGTCGGCAATATCCAGGATGGGGTCAAACAGTTTGGGCTCCGGCTGACCATGCAGCCGGATCGCTGTTAGCAACTTCTGGGGACGTGAGAGCATCCGCATCTGGTCATCAAGCAGCAGGGCAAAACCATGTTGGCTGATGTTTAGTTGATTGGTGTATTGGGAAATATCCTGCAGACGGGTGTCGAGTGCGATGATGTAGTCGTGGCCACCGCTGGCGCGAAATTGCTGACTGACAGTGATGCCTGGCTTACCCGTAGCCAGAAAAATATAGGGCTCGGTCCAGGAGACATGGTGTCGGTCGGCATTCTTGGTAGCATTTAGAAACCATGGGCGTTTTCTCGCGTCGTAATCAGCGGCGGCCTGAGTACGAGTATGCCCGGATAGGTCTTGAGCCCACCGCAGATAGAATACCTCACGCCCCTTGGCGCTTGGCTGGCTGATCCGGTTGAGAGGCTTGCCGTTTTCATCTCGCAGCACCAGGATCTCGGATCCATCCTGACGGGCAAGATGGATCGACGAGATGCGGTTGTTATCAATAAACGGCAAAAATAAGGAATTGAGCGCAGCAATCTGATCCGTCTGCTCGAGCCAGTCTCGGTCGGGGTTATTCGCTGTCGATTGCGACAGAGTATTGTGCTCGAGCACTCCCCGGATCGTATAGAGGATGGTTTCGGTACTGCTTGCCAGTTGCAGCACGCTGGTTTCCGTCTCGGAAGCGGCTTGTTGCATCTCGGCGTTGGCTACCCGCTCCATGGTAGGACGGATCAGCAGCAGGTGAATGCCGAGCCCAAACAGCAGCAGTGCACCAAGCACAATGCCGAAGACCCGTGACAGCATCATATATAAAAATGAGTTGCGACGAAGGGACCGTGCCATGGTAGGCACCTCGACTCAAAGTGTGAGATAGCATGAATCTACCAGCTCTTCCTGAGTCTGGCAGCATGGAAAACCGAAAAGAGATGCATCTGTGATGCAGTTTCTGTCACTCATTTGGTTTGTGCGGTGTTCATCGTAAAAAAGGGGCTGCACTCGGGGTTTAGGGGCACTAAGTTTATTTAGAAGGGGTATTTCTACGAAGAGGTTGCGTATGAAAAAACTCACTCTGATCCGTCATGCCAAATCGAGTTGGAAGATTGCTGATCTGGAGGATAGTTGGCGGCCCTTGAGTCCGCGTGGCTATCGGCAGTTGACCAGTTTGGCTCCCCATATTCCCCATCAGGGGCTTTGGCTGGTGTCACCAGCGGTGCGTACCTATGCGACTGCCCATGTCTTGCGGCGTTTGGCGGGCTTGCCGATGGGCGGTTTGTTGCTCGATGAGCGGCTCTACGAGAGCTGTGGTCATAACCTGCTGACCTTGTTGCAACGCCTCGACGATGTGGATGACGAGGTGACTCTGATTGGGCACAGTCCCGGTCTGGAGGAGTTGGCGCAGCTATTGTGTCCGGAGTATCGGCAGCCACTGGGCACCGGTGCGCTGGTTGCTTTGGAGCTGGACGTTGAGTCGTGGCGAGCTTGCCAGGCCGATTGTGCCAAGCTTCTTTTGCACGTTGCATCACACGATTAACTCAGCGATGCTGAGTTGCCAGTAAAAAAACAACCCTGCCGAGGCAGGGTTGTTGGTTGAGAGCTGATGGCAATCAGGCGGCAAAGTTCTTCGCCGCGAACTCCCAGTTCGCCAGAGCCCAGAAGGCTTCCAGATACTTGGGGCGCAGATTGCGATAGTCGATGTAGTAGGCGTGTTCCCAGACATCAACTGTCAGCAGTGGTGTGACGCCGTCGGTGAGTGGGCAACCGGCGTTTGAGGTGTTGACGATGGCCAGAGTCCCATCGGATTTCTTCACCAGCCAGGTCCAGCCCGAGCCGAAGTTGGTCACCGCCGACTTGGTAAAGGCCTCTTTGAATGCATCAAAAGAGCCAAATGCGGCGTCGATGGCATCAGCCAGCGAGCCGGTTGGTTTGCCCTCTGATTTCGGGGTCAGACTGTGCCAGAAGAAGGTGTGGTTCCAGATCTGGGCCGCATTATTGAAGATGCCACCGCTGGAAGTTTTGATGATCTCCTCGAGCGTTTTACCTTCAAATTCGGTTCCCGGAACCAGGTTATTCAGATTGACCACATAGGTGTTGTGGTGCTTGCCATAGTGGTATTCCAGCGTCTCTTGGGAGAAATGGGGCTCCAGAGCGTTTTTTTCGTAGGGCAGGGCCGGAAGTTCAAAAGCCATGAGTAGACTCTCCATTGAAAAGGCCCTCAACCGGGCCGGTTTACCGAGAAAATCGGAACAGGATGCTAAGGTTCCTGTCGCAAAATTGATTTATAACAAATTTTTCCGGGTATACGCCACTAGTAATGGCACAAATAGGCGAGAATTTTTTAACAAGCCACTTACAACTGCGGTCGGATTTTCCTGGGGCTGGATGACAGCCGTGGGCGGAATTGGATGCCTCTGCGTGGGTGGCTGCTCAAAATAGCCCTGCACTTTGTGGGATTGTTAGCCGCCGCTTATAGGCTAGAATAGCGAAAACGACCCGCTATGAGGCCACCATGGAAACAATTGAGAAGATCAAGCAACAAATCGCCGAGAACCCAGTCCTGCTGTATATGAAAGGGTCGCCCAAGTTGCCAAGTTGCGGTTTTTCCGCTCAGGCTGCCCAGGCTCTGATGGCCTGTGGTCAACCATTTGCCTATGTCGATATTCTTCAGCACCCGGATATCCGGGCTGAATTGCCCAAGTACGCCAACTGGCCGACCTTTCCGCAACTGTGGGTTGATGGCGAGCTGATCGGTGGTTGCGACATCATGCTGGAGATGTTCCAGCAGGGTGAATTGCAAACCCTGCTCAAGGAGTCTGCAGCCCGTCGCCAGCCGACGGCTGAGTAACCGGCGATACACATTGCTGAAAGCAAAAGGGCCATCTTCGGATGGCCCTTTGTTTTATCTGTCGGCATCTACCGCCGGAGATTACAGCACCATGCTGGCAATCCAGCCGAATACCAGCAGCGGTATGTTGTAGTGAATAAAGGTGGGAACCACGCTGTCCCAGATATGGTCATGCTGACCATCGGCATTCAGACCCGATGTCGGACCGAGAGTCGAGTCGGAGGCGGGGGAGCCTGCGTCGCCCAAGGCACCTGCGGTACCAACGATGGCAATGGTGGCCAGCGGCGAAAAACCGAGGCTCAAGCACAGCGGTACATAGATGACGGCAATGATAGGGACTGTGGAAAATGAGGAGCCGATCCCCATGGTGACCAACAAGCCGACCAACAGCATGGCAAATGAAGCCCAGCCTTTGTGGTCACCGAGTACTGTGCCGACGGTCTGGACCAGAGAGTCCACGCCATGGGTGGCATTCATGACGGCCGAGAAACCGGAGGCGGAGATCATGATAAAGCCAATCAACGACATCATCTTGACGCCCTGCGTGAAGGCATCCTGGCTCTCATGGAACTTGATGACACCCCCGATCGTGAAGATCAGGAAGCCAACCAGAGCACCGATGATGATGGAATCGGTATAGAGCTGCAGCCCCAGAGCGGCCAGGATGGCGACGACGGCGACCCACAGGTGGTGGGGGGTAAAGACCACGGTCTCCGGCTCGATGGCCATGATGGGTTCAAGATCATAATCCCGTGGTTTGCGATAGCTGAAGAACGCCATGATCAGTCCCAATACCATGCCGGCAACCGGGATTGCCATCGCCAGCGGCAGCTGTGGGCCCGTAACATGCACACCACAGCGGATCAGGTTCTGCGCCAGGATGTCATTCAGAAAGATCCCCCCGAAGCCGACCGGCAAAATCATGTAGGTGGCGGTCAGACCAAAGGTGATGACACAGGCGACTAAACGGCGGTCAAGACGCATCTGGGCCATGACGTGCAGCAAGGGCGGGATCAGGATCGGGATGAAGGCGATATGTACCGGGATCAGGTTTTGCGAGGCGATACTGACAGCCAGCAGGGCGCCGAGCAGCAGGCTCTTGACCCACAAAATGTGGCTCGGTGATGCCTCCTTGCCGAGTTGGGCAATCACCTTGTGCGCCAGCAGGTCGGTGATGCCGGAGCGGGAGATGGCGACGGCAAAGGCTCCGAGCATGGCATAGGAGAGCGCTATGGTGGCTCCGCCGCCCAGGCCATCGGTGAAGGCCTTGAGCGTTTCAATCAGCGAGAGCCCACCGACCAGACCGCCGACGATGGCACTGACAGCGAGGGAAACAACGACATTGATGCGTAACATGCTGAGGATCAGCATCAGCAATACGGCGATAACGACCGGATTCATCGGTGAGTATCTCTATGGTTAAGGTAAAAACAAGCGCCGTAGTTTGCTGGAAAATTGACGAAAGTCGAGAGGAAAATCCGTCATTTAAAAAGTCTCTAGCGGATCTGTTTAGCTGGCAGTAAGTCTTGCCGATTTCTCTGTCATGGTTGCTTTGTGTCGACGAGTCGGAATGGAACAAAAAAGCCAGCCCCCAAAGGGGCTGGCTGTGCGGTCAGGGTCATTCGACGAGCGGTGGTGGCCAGCCACCGAGGGACTTCCAGCGATTGACAATATGACAGAACAGCTCGGCGGTTCTTTGGGTGTCATAAAGTGCCGAGTGAGCCTCTTTGTTGTCGAAGGGGATCCCGGCCACCATGCAGGCCTTGGCCAGCACGGTCTGGCCGAGGGCCAGACCTGCCAGGGTTGCCGTATCAAAGGTGGCAAATGGGTGAAATGGATTGCGTTTAAGCCCTGCGCGATCGGCGGCTGCCATCAAGAAACCATGATCGAAGGCGGCATTGTGCGCAACGACTATGGCGCGATGGCAATCCGTCTCTTTGAGTCCCTTGCGCAGCCCCTTGAAGATGGCGCCTAACGCCTCTTTTTCGGAGACGGCACCGCGCAATGGATTGAAGGGATCGATGCCATTGAACTCGATGGCTGCCTTCTCAATATTAGCGCCCTCAAATGGCTCCACATGAAAATGGAAGGTGTCATCAATTTGCAG
>JAYRLO010000179.1:0-6193 GCA_041905215.1 Aeromonadaceae bacterium | reverse complement strand
CCGAAGAGCAGGGGGTACTCATCGTCAACAAGCCACAGAGCCTGCGCGATGCCAACGAAAAGCTCTTCACCGCCTGGTTTGCCGAACACACGCCGACCACCCTGGTCACTCGCTCCGCCGCCAAGCTGCGCGCCTTCCATCAGCTGCATCAGGATGTGATCCTCAAGCCGCTGGATGGCATGGGTGGCGCCTCGATCTTCCGCCTGAAGGCCGATGATCCCAACGTCGGTGTCATCATCGAAACTCTGACCGAACATGGCAGCCGCTATTGCATGGCACAAACCTACCTACCGGCGATCATCGATGGCGACAAGCGAGTGCTGGTCATCGACGGCGAACCCGTCCCCTACTGCCTGGCGCGCATCCCAGCCCAAGGGGAGACCCGCGGCAACCTGGCCGCCGGTGGCCGTGGCGAACCACGGCCATTGACGGAAAGCGACTGGGCGATTGCCCGCGCCGTTGGCCCAAAACTGCGTGAGAAAGGCTTGATCTTCGTCGGTCTCGACATCATTGGTGACCGGCTGACCGAGATCAATGTCACCAGCCCGACCTGCATTCGCGAGATCGAGGCCAAGTTCCCGATCAGCATCACGGGTCTGTTGATGGATGCCATCGAGCGTCGCTTGCGCGAACAAAATGCCACCCAGGGCTGAAATCGGCCCGCCAGTCAGATCGGCAGGGGGCTCCCCCCCTGCCGTTAACCATCGGAGAAACCAGTTCAGATGAGCTATCTGCCAAACCATCTTCTGATCGCCATGCCCACCATGGAGGACAATTTTTTTGCCCGCTCCGTCATCTACCTTTGTGAACACAATGCCCAGGGCGCCATGGGGCTAACCCTGACGGTACCCTTAGATATGGATCTGCATGACCTGCTGACTCAGATGAAGATCGAGCATGTCAATCCGGAGCTGGCGGCACACCCGGTACTGGCCGGTGGCCCAGTGAGTACCGATCGCGGCTTCGTACTGCACAGTACCCGCCATGGCTTCAGCAGCTCCTTGGAGCTGACCGATGAGCTGATGGTCACCACCTCGCTGGATATTCTCAAAGATCTGAGCAGCGACAATGCCCCCGAGCAATTTCTGGTGGCGCTGGGGTATGCCGGATGGGAAGCCGGACAGCTTGAGCAGGAGCTGCTCGATAACAGCTGGCTGACGCTGCCTGCCACGAGTGAGCTCATCTTCAACCCACCCTGGCATGACAAGTGGCTAGCCGCCACCCATGCCATGGGTATCGATATCTGGCGTGTCGCCCCCCAAGCCGGTCACGCCTGAACGCCCACATCAACGAGGATCCCCCATGAAACAGCCCGGACAACGCACCCTGCTCGGCTTCGATTTTGGAACCCGCAGCATAGGCGTCGCCATCGGTCAGGAGATCACCGGCTCAGCCCAACCACTGCGGGCCCTGAAGGCCAACGATGGCATACCCAACTGGGAGGAGATTGAAAAGCTGCTGCAGGAGTGGCAACCGGATCGGGTGATTGTCGGCCTGCCGCTGAACATGGACGGCACCGAGCAACCATTGACCCAGCGCGCACGCAAGTTTGCAGCACGCATCCACGGCAGATTTGGCGTCGTGGTGGATCTGCAGGATGAGCGGCTGACCACCACGGATGCCCGCGCGCGCCTGTTTGAACGCGGTGGCTACCGGGCTCTGGAGAAGGGAATGGTCGATGGCATCTCGGCGCTCTTGATCCTCGAGGCCTGGATGGAGTCCCAATACGGCGACTAAGTCCGGTAGAAACGAACGAGGCGATCCCCTCGGCGCAGAAGAGTGCTGACGGCTGCTTCATCTGACGCTACTATCAAGCCTATCAGCCATGGATCTGCCCCCACCGGAGTCGTTATGAGTTCAACCCTGAAAAAAGTAGCCTTTAGCATTCTCGGCCTTATCACGCTGATCTCCGGTCTATGGCTGGATTTTTATCTGCCCGAAAAGAGTATTGCCACCATCACAGGTGTCGAGGTCAAGCGGGTCGATAAAGATGGGCCGATTGGCAAAGAGAATCCAGCCGATGGCCCAACCATGGATGTCTATTACATCTATACGGCGCAAGATGGCGAGAAGGTCCGGGTATTCCGCAACGAAGATACCCGTTGGAGCTTCCCGTTCTACTTCAAATTTGACTCGGCTGATGTGCAGGCCAAAGCCAAGACCCTGGAGTTCGAGAAGAAGTTGGCGCGGATCACCTCCTATGGCTGGCGCATCAACATGTTGTCGCAATTCCCCAATGTCACCCGGATCGAGGTCATCGATAGCCCGGATGCGTCAACCTTCACCTTCTTCCGCTGGTTCTGGTTTCTCCTCTGGGCCGCAGGTTTGGGTTATGTGGCCCTCTTCCTGAAGCGTTACTTCGACAAACAAGCCCTCACCAACTAATTGCCCATTCACAGGCCGCCTTCGGGCGGCCTGTTCATAGCGACACAACACAGGCTGGTTGGCATGAATTGAGTTGTCACACCACAGATAAAATCGCTTTCCTGCATGCTTCGCAGATCCCGGCTTGCACTTGATTGCCGTCCCCCGTATTACTGGCTATGACAAGCCAGCAACATCCTGGCCCCACGTTTTGCCTGACCAAAGAGCCGTAGCCATGGAAAATCAACTCGAACAACTCAAACGCCTGACCACAGTGGTGGCCGATACCGGTGATATCGAAGCCATGCGTCGCTATCAGCCGCAAGATGCCACCACCAATCCATCCTTATTACTCAAGGCAGCCGAGTTACCCCAATATGCCACTCTACTGACCGAAGCACTCCAATGGGCCAAGAGCCAGAGTCACGATACCGAGCAACAACTGAGCGAGGCCGCCGACAAGCTCGCCGTCAGTATCGGCTGCGAAATCCTGAAAATAGTCCCTGGCCGCGTCTCGACCGAGGTGGACGCACGTCTCTCATTTGATACCCAAGCCTGCATCGACAAGGCTCGCAAGCTGGTTCGGCTGTACAACGAAGCCGGGATCGCCAATGAGCGGATCCTGATCAAACTGGCCGCCACCTGGGAGGGGATCCGGGCCGCCGAGGTGCTGGAGCGCGAAGGGATCCAGTGCAATCTGACCCTACTCTTCAGCTTTGCCCAAGCCCGGGCGTGTGCCGAAGCTGGCGTCTATCTCATCTCCCCCTTTGTCGGACGAATTCTCGATTGGCACAAGAGCCACGGCGAATCCACAGAGTTTCTACCCCATGAGGATCCGGGGGTCGTATCCGTCACCCGCATCTATGACTATTACAAACAGCACGGCTACCCGACCGTGGTCATGGGAGCCAGCTTCCGCAATCGCGATGAGATCCTCGCACTTGCCGGTTGCGATCGACTGACCATAAGCCCAGCCCTGCTCGAAGATCTGGCCAACAGCCACGAGCCAGTACCACAACGGCTGCATGCCGCGACACACATTGAGCCCAAGCCAACGCCGTTGAGTGAAAGCCAATTCCGCTGGGAGCAAAATCAGGATGCAATGGCCACCGAGAAGCTGGCCGAGGGGATCCGCAATTTTGCCATCGATCAGGTGAAGTTGGAGCAACTGCTGCGCCAGCATCTTGGTTGACACTCACGCTTGTGCCGAAGAGCGGTTCACGACATAGCAATCCCGATTGAATCGTTCTTGATATGGCTAGCACTTCGTCATCTTCTGGTAACAGAATGATTTTATTTTTTATGACAGTGTGATATATCCAGAAATGATGGCTAACGCGGTAAAGGAGGAACCATGGAAAGGTTCAGTCTGGAAGTCGATGATCTGGTCGTTATTGACAGCGAAACACGCAGTGCACGCAATGCCGCCAAGAAGCGTAAGTGGCGGGAGATTGAAGCACTAAAAGAAAAATATCGTTTGCAGAAGGAGTTGGAGTCGATTGACCTGACCTATGACGGGTCTGGTGAACTGGAATTCTAAGCAAAATTAACGTGTTAACGCCAATAAAACGGGCGCCTCCGATGGTAGCCCGTTTTTTTATGTGCCGCGCCAAAGAAGCATCGGCACCAGATGAGATCAGTGGATCAAGCTGGCTGAAATATCGCGATAGCGTTCGGCAACCACCCGCCCAAAGAGCGGATCCTCCGCCTTCTTGCTACGCCAGTTTTGCTCCAGATGACGCCAATCATCTTCCGTCAACTTGGTCCGCAGCAACGGGAAAATCTCACTCTCTTCATAATCCATGTGACACTGCTGAAGAACAATGAAGGCCTCCAGCTTGGCCGTAAGTTGATCCAGCGGGATCACCGCATCCATCAGGATCATATCGACCATGGCCGTCAGCTCCTGCCCCGTCAAGACCACCCGCTCATGCTCTGTCTTCAAACGGCTGGAGAGCTGATCATCGGAACAACGAAACTTCAGGTAGTAGTCGTAGATCAGATCTTCTTGCGGATGGTGGTACTGATCTGCGACTTCACTCAGATAGCCCAGGATGTCCTTGAGCAGACGATAACGAACCGGTTTTTCAGCGCGAATGGCAAACAGCTGCTGACGCAACAGATCCAGCAACTTGGCAATATTGAGATGTTCCTGATGCAGTTCATGCAGCATAAGTCGTCGTCCTTTCTGACATGTCGAGCCTGAATTGTCAGTATAACGATAGCCCGAGAAGCACAGAGCAGGAAATAGCCAAGTTTGTCGAGCTAAATCACGGCTTCAGCGGTAATTGCCATTCGATGGCGGGCAATCCTTGCGCCAGCAACAGGCGGTTGGTTTCCGAAAAATGGCCACACCCGAGAAAACCACGATGCGCCGAGAGCGGGCTTGGGTGGGGAGCCATCAGCACATGGTGCTTCTGTCTATCGATGAACTGGCCTTTCTTCTGGGCATGACTTCCCCAGAGCAAGAAGACGATGCCGCTGCGCTCGGCATTCAAGGTGGCGATGACCCGATCGGTGAATTGTTCCCAACCTAGCTTGGCGTGCGAGTGCGCCATACCGGCCTCAACGGTCAAAACCGTATTCAGCAACAAGACGCCCTGGGCCGCCCAGCTCACCAGATAGCCATGGGGCGGGATCTGGAAGCCCGGGATATCGCGCGCCAGCTCTTTGTAGATATTCACCAGTGACGGCGGGGTAGCAACCCCAGGCTGCACGGAGAAACAGAGACCGTGGGCCTGCTGAGGGCCATGATAGGGATCCTGGCCGAGGATCACGACTCGCACCTGATCAAATTCGGTGTACTTGAAGGCGTTGAACACATCCGCCGCCGGAGGATAAATCAGCTTGCCGGCTTCCCGCTCCTGCCGCACAAACGCCAGGGTCTGCTTGAAGTAAGCTTGCTCTTTTTCTACGCCAATTACATCCGACCAGCATGTCATATCAATAAAATCGCCTGTTAAATCAAAGCAAAGAGCTTAATTTAGCCAGGAGTTTAGAGCAAGGACTGCTCGGTACAGCACAAGAAATGATGTAATTTAACTACACATGAGCAACACCACCCCCAATAACGGCCAACACCCCATTAACCAAATCGCGCTCTTTTTGATGTAGATCAAGCAAATGAGGTTGAATACCTACTCCGTGCATGGATTTAGTGCTTGAACATGGTTGGTAAATTTACTAATGTAGTAGTCATAATGCATCATTAGGAACTGGTCAGCCGACGCTCAATTCGGCCGATCCTGAACCAAGGGGTCAGTCTGCGATACGTGCAGTGGACAGACCCGAATCATAGAGAGGAGAAACACCATGGTTAAGGGTATCCAAATCACGAAAGCTGCCAATGACGTTCTGCTGAACTCCTTCTGGCTGCTGGATGAGAGCAAGCAAGAGGCTCGCTGCCTGTGTGCCAAGGGCGAATACGTAGAAGATCAGACCGTTGCCATCGCGACGCTGGGCCAGATTGAATACCGCGAAGTGCCGGTCAAGCTGGAGCCGATTGTCGAAGGTGGTCAACACCTGAACGTCAACGTGCTGCGTCGTGAGACCCTCGAAGATGCGGTTGCCAACCCGGAAAAGTATCCGCAATTGACCATCCGCGTCTCTGGTTACGCTGTTCGCTTCAACGCCCTGACCCCTGAGCAGCAACGCGATGTCATCACCCGGACGTTCACCCAGAGCCTGTAATTTGACTCGACGTGGGTAAAGATCGGCATAGGGGGCAGTCATCTTTGACTGCGCCCCTGCCACACCACCCGGCATGCGGGTCCGCACCGGGCGGTTCGAAAAGTTGAGGTTACGAGAGCCGGGGAACTCCGAGTCCATC
>JAYRLO010000178.1:0-6213 GCA_041905215.1 Aeromonadaceae bacterium | reverse complement strand
ACATCGGCCATCCGGCCTTTGGTCACAACGGCGAGAAGATCCTCAACTACTACATGCTGGAATTCGGCGGCTTCGAGGGCAATGGTCAGACCCTGCGCATCCTCAGCCGCCTGGGCGAGTACTCCGACGGCTTCGGGTACGACTTCACCCGGCGCACCCTGTTGGCGGTGCTCAAATACCCGGTGCTGTTCGGCGAGGTGGCGCCGGATTATCCCGAGCGCCCGCTGGCGACGCCACGCAACCTGACCCCCTGGCACCCACCCAAGTGCATCCACAATGATGAGTCCGAAATTCGCGACTGGCTGCTGGCGCCATTCTCGGACGCCGATCGCCAACTCTTCTGCATGCCCCTGGAGGTCGAGAAGATCGAAGCGGGGATCCGCATCAAGGGGTTGCGGGCGGTGCACAAGAGTCTCGATTGCAGCGTCATGGAGATCGCCGATGACATCGCCTACGGTGTCCACGATCTGGAAGATGCCCTGGCGGTGGGTCTGCTCAGCCCCCATAAGGTGGCCGAGGAGCTCGGCGAGTTGCTGGCCGAGGTGGCGCGGCTGGAGAGTCGCAAAAACCGCGAGCCGGATTACTACGCCAAGCGCATTGCCAGCGGTGAGCCGCGCCTGCTCAAGCAGGCGATCACCAACCTGGTCCACTTTCTCACCACCCAGACCGAGCCGGTCAAGCTCGGGCTGTTCGACCATCCGCTACTCGATTATCGGCTGCGGCTGCGCCCCGAGGGCGAGGCCATCCTCAAACGGTTGAAGGGCTACGTGTTCGACGAGGTGATCGCCCAGCCGCGCATTCGCACCCTGGAGTACAAGGGGCAGCAGATCATCGCCGAGCTGTTCGAGGCGTTTCGCGATAATCCGACCGATCTGTTGCCGCGCTCGGTGTCGGCGCGCATCACCTCGGGCAGCCAGCACTCCTTGCATCGCACCGTCTGTGACTACATCGCCAGCATGAGTGATGGCGAGGCCACCGCCATCTACCAGCGTCTGTTCCTGCCCGGCAACGGCTCCATCTTCGAGCCCTGGTGATCGCCCATGAAGCAGCCCCACGCCTTGCTGCGTGACGTCAATTTCTGGCGCTCGCCCCTGTGCCCCGGGGTCGAGTTGCGCCATGCCAGCTATCGGCGTCAGACCTTCCACCGCCACTCCCACCCGACCTATTCGTTAGGGGTCGTGGTGCGTGGGGTGACCGAGTTTGTCTATCGGGGGCAACGGCAACGCGCTCAGGCGGGCGATCTGGTGCTCATCGCCCCAGACGAGGTACACGATTGCAACCCGTTTGGCGACGAGCCGCTGGCCTACTGGATGTTTTACCTCGACGCCGCCCTGCTGGGCGCACCGGCCCAAGCCGGTTTCGACAGGGCCGTGTACCGGGATCCGGCACTGTTCGCCCTCTGGTTGCATCAGGCGCAGGGGTTACGGGAGTGGTGTGAGACGCAGAATGCCGCATTGGCTCAGACCTGGCGCCAGAGTCTCGGCGCGCTTTGGCAACAGACCTGGCACGCTTGGCCCTGCGCCGCGCCGAGAGTGGCAGGCCAGCCGGAGCTAGCCCCCTGGTTGCGCCAGGTACGACGTCAGCTCCGGGCCGATTTGAGCCAGCCGCTGGCGCTGCAGGAGCTCAGCGCCCGAGTCGGCATCAGCCCCAGCCATCTGAACCGGCGCTTCGGGGCCGAGGTCGGTCTGCCGCCCCATCGCTATCAGCTGCAGCTGCGCATCGAGGCCGCCAAAGCCAAGTTGGCGGCCGGCGAGCCCATCGCGCAGGTTGCCGCCGATCTGGGCTTTAGCGATCAGAGCCATTTCACCCGCCTGTTCACGCGGATCGTCGGCGCCACCCCGGCTCAATATCAAAAATCCTGACCCGCAAGCGAACTTCTTGCGCACTGTCAGCGCTCGGCGAAAAGAGCAATTTTGTTCCAGACAACCAAGGCGCTGCCGCTTAAGATCCTCGCCTTCATCCATCCCAAGGAAGGCATCATGAGCCAGAGTTCTTCGCATCCATCCTCTTCGTCATCCCCTCGTCATCAAGGCTGGGCCCTGCTGGCTCTGGCCACCGCCGTACTGCTGTGGGGAACCTCCTATGCCGCCGCCAAGACGGCGCTCGGCTCTTTTTCGCCGAGCGTGCTGATTGCGCTGCGCATGGTGATGGCCTCCCTGGTGTTGCTGCCATTTTGGCGCCGTCTGCCCAAACCCAACTATCGGCCTGGCGATTGGAAGTGGCTGCTGGGACTGGGTCTGCTGCAACCCTGCCTCTACTTCATGCTGGAGGTCAAAGCCTTGCAATTTACCAGCTCGGGGCAGGCGGGGACTGTCGCAGCGCTGGCTCCGCTGTTTGTGGCACTGCTGGCCTGGATCTGGCTCAAGGAGCGGATGGGGCTGCATGCGGTGCTGGGCCTGCTGCTCTCGCTGGCCGGCGTGGTGCTGTTGTCCTTGGGGGCCAGCCATCAGCAGTCGGCGCCCAATCCGCTGCTGGGCAACTCCCTGCAACTGCTGGCCATGCTCTGCGTCGCCTTCTACATGGTGATCCTCAAACGGCTGAGCAGTCGCTATGACACCTGGTGGCTGACCGGCAGCCAGAATCTGCTGGGGGTGCTGTTCTTCGTGCCTGGGCTCATCACGGCGCCCGAGGGAACCCTCACCGCTGCGCCGGCCGAGGCCTGGTACAGCGTCATCTACCTAGGTGGCCTGGTGTCGCTGGGCGGCTTTGGCCTCTACAACATGGCGATGCGCTGGCTGCCGGCTTCCCAGGCGGCGATGAGCATTAACCTGGTGCCGCTGGTGGCCCTGATGATGGGCTGGATCTGGCTGGGTGAGGCCTTGACGCCACTACAACTGGTTGCCGCCCTGGCCATCTTCGGCGGTGTGGTGTTGGGGCAGTTGCCGAATGGCCGTCAGCGCATTCCCGTCGGTGACAACATTGCGCTGGAGGGTGACGTGTCCCGATAAGCGAAGGCCTCTAGCCTCTTGGCTCTCGGTCCCTTGTCTTTCCTTCTTGGTGAGGCCCTTGATTTCATATACCCGAGCTCGGCTACCCCCTGATGGCGTCGCGGTCATTGCTCCGCTGTCAGGTATTTGCCAAGATATGTTCGAAATGAGTCTTGGCAAGTGGCCCGGGGCGCACTGCTGCATGTCGCAGTGCGTGTTGGTGCACAGAGGAATGGTGCGATGAGTGAACCGAAGGGGCAAGAGATGCTCTGTTTTGCAGGCTACCAGCTGGATAGCCGGCGGCGTCTGTTGCAACGGACCGATGAGCAGGGAATCACGAGTGACATCCGTCTTTCCAGCGCCGAAGCCCTGATCCTGGCTGAATTGCTCGCCCATGCCGGTGACGTCTGTAGCAAGGAGCAGTTGCTGAGCGTGGGATGGGAGGGGAAACCCATCAGTCCCAACTCGCTAACGGTCGCGATTGCCAATCTACGGCGTTATCTACTGCCGGATCCGGCCGTGGTCGAGATCCGTAGTATCCCCAAGAAAGGCTATATGCTGAGTCTGTTTGTGCCGTTGCGCGAACAGGTGAGTGACGTCGTTGAGATGGCGCCTACTGCCCCGGAGGTTGGAGCTTTCTCCGAGGATGGGGTTGCCCCATCGGCAGCCGAGACTCCAGCTCCAGCACTGGAGGGGCCGGCCGCCGCAGAGCCTGTTGCAGAATCGGTGTCATCACCGGAAGCATCCGCCGTACCGGCGCAAGCCCCTGCTGTGGTCACTCATCGCCGCTTGCATCTCCCGCACTGGAATCCACGTCAGGCGCTGGTCTGGGTCAATCTGTTTATTCTGGCTCTGTTATTTGTGCTTCCCCTGCTGATTTCGTTCGAATGGCTGCATGTCAGTTGCCGTCAGCAAGAGGGCGTGTCGGTCTGCATCATGGATGAGAAACACCCGTTCACTCCGGCAACGAAAACGGGGCAAGCCAAGGAAGATACGCTGTGGTTGGTGTCGGGCAAATATGCCAGCCAGCACAGCAAGCGTGAACTGTTGCAGCCGACCGGAGCCGATCATGACGCCGAGTAAACCCAAAAGGAGCACCCTGCTGATTTGCAGCCCACTGATCGTCCTGCTGATCGGGATCGGCTTGTTGCTTATTAATAATTTTGGCTGCAACTACGAAATGACGATGCAAACCCGCGGTGTTGAGTATCGGGGCGTTTGCCGCTGGGGGCATGTCAGCTTTATCGAGGAGGAGCTGGCTACCAGGGAAAAATGGCGGGTTAATGGTTGGCAGTTAGCCGTCGGAAACCAGTTGGCCTACTTCATCACCCAGCGGCAGCGGGTGACGCAAGGCAAGGCCGATCACTCTGCGCTGGATAATTACAACCAGATCCAGTCTGCGTTTTCTGTGGTGAATTATGCCTGGTTACCTTTGACGGAAGATAAGATTGCCATCTTTCAGCGCGATCCTAACCATGATGTGATGATTGCCAATCGTGAGGGGTGGTTGGATTTATATCGCTGGTTCTTTCCTCCAGAACCGTTGATCTCACAGGCCAAAAAATAACAATACCAGTTGGATGATGTGCTTCGTCACTCATCCAACCTGGATTGTCTTGCGGATCCGTCAGACATATTGGGTCAATATATCCCCTCTGCCACGGGTATCTCCCGCTATCACACCTATTCCCGTATGCTGCGCAGCATTGCCTCAATACCCTGCTGGAGGCGTTGCTGTGTATCTGCCCGGTTACGACTTGCCTTGCAGCAGGCGGTAGACTCCGGCTCCGAGCAGAGCGCCGGCCAGAGGCGCAACCCAGAACAGCCACAACTGTTCGGTGGCCCAGCCGCCGACGTACAGCGCAACGGCGGTACTGCGCGCCGGATTGACCGAGGTATTGGTCACCGGAATACTGATCAGGTGGATTAGCGTCAGGCACAGGCCGATGGCGATCGGCGCAAAACCTGCGGGGGCTTTCTTGTCGGTTGCACCCAGAATCACCACCACGAACATCATGGTCAGCACCACTTCGCATATCAGGGCTGCGCTCAGGGAATAACCGGCCGGTGAGTGTTCGCCATAACCATTGGCGGCGAAGCCGCTGCTGACCAGATCAAACCCGGGCTTGCCACTGGCGATCAGATACAGGACGCCACCGGCGATCACACCACCGGCCACCTGCGCCAGGATATAGGGCAGCAACTGCGAGCCGGGGAAACGGCCACCCGCCCATAAGCCCACCGATACCGCTGGATTGAGGTGGCAACCGGAGATATGGCCGATGGCAAATGCCATGGTCAGTACGCTTAAACCAAAGGCAAAAGAGACCCCCAGCAAGCCAATCCCCAGTTCAGGAAAGGCGGCTGCCAGCACGGCACTGCCGCAACCACCGAGGACCAACCAGAAGGTCCCGACCAGTTCTGCAAAATACTTGTTCATCAGGTTTTATCTCCTTGGGAGCCCGGCCTATCGCCATCAGGATCCCGGTTGTGTAGGACTGAATGTGTGCCGCGTTCCCTGTTGTTCCCGAAAACACCGGTAGGACGCCGGGGATGCGAGCGGTGGTCCTGTCAGCGGCTACTGCGGAAGCCGGGGTCATGGATTCTGTCCGGCCGAGGCCAATTACCGTGGTAATCAGCTTCGTCTGAACATGGTTACAGAGTGATGACTTGGTGCAAAAAAGCCCAATCATAAAAAATAATAAAGAAGGGTATCTGGTATTACTGATCGGCTATCTGAAGTGGATGCTCACTACTGGCACCAAAGTCATTGATATCGCTGAAGCTGCCATTCAGGGCGTTGTGAGTCGCCAGCGTAGCCGGCAGTCGGCTTTCCAGCTTGTCAAAGGGGGCTATCATCTTGCCGGCCAGATCGGTGATGGCCGTGTGATCCAGCGTGACGCTGGCCAGGGTAATGAAATAGGGGCTCGGATTATGAATCACCAAGCTCTGCCCCTGATGATGCCATTGCAGCCGTTCGGCGGCATGATTCTGCTCCATCGGCAAGCCTTCGGGGCGATAGAACAGTTTGATGCGGGAGCGCACCGCAAACTGCAGATAGTTGCCGCTCTGATCGCCTTCTGGCTGGGGCGGGATCTCCAGCGCGTTAAACCAGAACAGGGATTCCCTATCCTGTGGCAGGGGAGTGCCACTGAACAGGATACGCAGGGTCTGGCCCTGTTTGGGGTCGATGCGAACCACGGGCGGCAGGATCACAAAGGGGACGTCCTCCTCTTCCGGCTGGGCATTGGGGTTGCCGTTATCGATCCAGGATTGCACCAGCGCC
>JAYRLO010000177.1:0-6230 GCA_041905215.1 Aeromonadaceae bacterium | reverse complement strand
TTCTCTACCAACTGAGCTATTCCCGCAGACCGGACCTTGGGATTGGAGCGGGAAACGAGACTCGAACTCGCGACCCCGACCTTGGCAAGGTCGTGCTCTACCAACTGAGCTATTCCCGCATCACAAGGTTGTGTTAGAGAGAGTTTTGGAGCGGGAAACGAGACTCGAACTCGCGACCCCGACCTTGGCAAGGTCGTGCTCTACCAACTGAGCTATTCCCGCATTGTGCTCTCTAGCACGGGAGCCGAATTATAAGGGGCGAACGCTTGATTGCAAGGGCTTTTTTCGGGTTCGCTCAAGAAGAGAGCAACTACGCCACCTGTTGCTCTTTTTTTCCACAACGTCACAGGGTAAAGACAGTTTTCCGGTAAAACTGCAGCTCGGCAATGGACTCGCGAATATCATCCAGCGCCTGGTGGGTCCCCTTCTTCTGGAAATTGTCCAGGACCTCCGGCTTCCAGCGACGCACCAGTTCCTTGATGGTGCTGACATCGATGTTGCGGTAATGGAAATAACGCTCAAGATCGGGCATATGGCGCACCATGAACCGGCGATCCTGACCGATGCTGTTACCGCACATCGGGCTACTGCGCTCCGGCACCCATTGCTGCAGGAATGCCAGGCACTCAGCCGTGGCGGCCGCTTCGTCATACTGACTGGCTCGGACTCGTGCCACCAGTCCAGAATCAGTATGTGTACGGGTACACCAATCATCCATGCCGGCCAGAACCTCGTCCGATTGATGAACGGCAATCACGGGCCCTTCGGCCAGCACTCGCAGATCCTTGTCGGTAATGATGATGGCAATCTCCAGAACCTTGTCGGTATCCGGTTCCAGCCCCGTCATCTCCATATCGACCCAAACCAAATTTTGCGCATCTTGCGTCATCTTTTCACCTTTGTGGGACAAGTCAGCTCGCTCCCATGTATCATAACCACTTGATTGCAAAATTACGAAAGCAGCAGACGCGTGGCAAAAAAGAGCAAGCTAACCCATGGCCAACAACGCCGGGTCAACGCCAACCAAACCAGACGACTGAAAAAAGAGACTCCCGATGTCGATGAGAGCCTTCTGGGCCCACCGCAGGAGGGATTGGTTATCAGCCGTTTTGGTCAACATGCCGATGTCGAGGACAGCGATGGCATCGTGCATCGTTGCAACCTGCGCCGCACCGTCGGCAGTCTGGTGACCGGTGACCGGGTCGTCTTCCGCCTCGGAGATGAAAGCCTGCACGGCATCAGCAGCGTCGTCGAAGCCGTACACCCTCGCCGCAGTGAGTTCTCGCGCCCCGATTTTTATGATGGTCTCAAGCCCGTTGCCGCCAACATCGATCAGATCGTCATCGTCTCGGCCGTGATGCCCGAGTTTTCAACCAATCTGGTCGATCGCTATCTGGTAGCTGCCGAAACCATGGAAATCCCGCCACTGCTGGTGCTCAACAAGATCGATATGCTGACGTCCGAGGCTCGCGAACTCCTGGAGCCGCAGTTGGCTCAGTATCGGCATATCGGTTACGAGGTACTGCTGGTCAGCTGTGAGAGCAATGAAGGGATGGACGCACTCCAAGCTCGGCTCAAGGACAAGATCAACGTCTTCGTTGGGCAATCCGGGGTCGGCAAGTCGACACTGGTCAACAGCCTGATGCCGGAAGCCGCCGCCCTGACTGGCGAGATATCCGATACCTCGGGGTTAGGACAACACACAACCACGACGGCACGCCTCTATCACTTCCCCAGCGGCGGCATCCTGATCGATTCCCCCGGTATCCGCGAGTTTGCGCTGTGGCATCTGGAGGCAGAACGTGTCACCTGGTGTTTTGTCGAGTTCCGACGCTACCTCGGTGGCTGCAAATTCCGCGACTGCACCCATGGCGATGATCCGGGCTGTCTGATCCGCCAGGCAGTCGAACAGGGCGAAATCAGCCAGGAGCGCTACCAAAATTATCACCGCATCCTCGCATCGATGGATGAGGCGCGGCCAACGCGCCACATCAAGCGAGGGTGATTGTCTCGCCACCTGTTCAGGGGGCGATTTCATCAACACGAGAACTGCACCATGAACCTGATTGATGCTCTGAAAATCACCGGTCAATATTGCCTACCCAAACACGCGCTCTCGCGTCTGGTTGGTAAGTTAGCCGCGGCCGAAGCTGGCAGCGTCACCACTCGACTGATCCAGCTGTTCATCAACCACTTCGGCATCGACATGAGCGAAGCGGAACATGAAAACCCGGCCCATTACCCAACCTTCAATGCATTTTTCACGCGACAGTTGAAAGCCGGTCTGCGGCCGATCGTCGCCAATCCCCAGGTGTTAGCCCTGCCGGTCGATGGCTGTGTCAGTCAGTTGGGAGATATCCGCGAGGGGCGCATCATTCAGGCCAAGGGGCATGATTTCAGCGCCCGTGAACTGCTCGGTGGGGATGCGGTTCTGGCTGCGCCATTTCAAGGCGGCAAGTTTGCCACCATCTACTTGTCACCCAAGGATTACCATCGCATCCACATGCCACTCGACGGCATTCTCGAGAGCATGGTCTATATCCCGGGCGACCTATTCTCGGTCAATCCACTGACGGCTGAGCATGTTCCCAACCTGTTCGCTCGCAATGAACGGGTGGCCTGTATCTTCCGCACCGAATTGGGTCCGATGGCGTTGGTATTGGTCGGTGCCACGATCGTCGCCAGTATCGAAACCATCTGGGCCGGGACAGTCACCCCACCCACAGGGCAAAAGGTTACTCGCTGGGACTACCAGGGCGAACAAGCCATCACGCTGCAAAAGGGCGCTGAAATGGGGCTATTCAAGCTGGGAAGCACCGTTGTCTGTCTCTTCCCGCCACAAACCATCGAATTTATGGATGAATTGGAGCCCGGTAGTCAAACCCGGATGGGGCAGCCATTTGCCCAACGCCAGCCATAAAATGACGGCTGGGGGCGAGCAGCCCCCAGCCGGATATCAATCCATCCCTCGAATAAATCAGCGTCTTCCTAAACCCTCGTTTTCCCCCCTCAAACACATCATCTGCACTATAGTTTTTATAGGGCAGCTGAAGTTCGGAGCCTATTTGGATCCGGCAATGAAGTCGCTGCACGTTGGCAATATCACGACCTTGCGTGCTATCTGCCTATTCACTATTCGATCAGCACGGAAACTGGTTCAAAACGATACGCCACCGTTGGATTCAACATTGTCCCCAAACGAGGAAGGAACCAGACTATGAAGCTCAACATTCGCCAGAAGTTGCTGGTCGCTCTGGCAACCCTGCTGATCGCCACCGCCGGCATACAACAGTTGTACAATCGTTATGCCCTGATTGCCGCAGCCACGAAGGACGTCAACCGCTTTGAAACCTCGGTTGCCCAGGTACAAATCAACGGGTTGAAGAGTTGGCTGGATACAAGCGCAGCCATCGTCAGCAGCGCCAAAGACGGATTTGCCGGAGCAGGCAAACCGGAGGTCGCCCTAGCCCAGGCTGCCCAAGCCGGACATTTTGACATGATCTACGTCGGCACCGATCAGGGGAAGATGATTGCCTCAACGCCAGACTGGAAGGCTCCTGATGGCTATGATCCGCGTCAGCGCCCCTGGTATCAGGATGCAATAGCAGCCAGTCGAATGACAGTCACAGCACCCTATGCCGATGCCAGTTCGGGTCAATTGATCATCAGCCTGGCCGAACCTATCAACACGGGTAGCGTCAAGGGAGTCATCGCCGGGGATATCAGCATCAACAGTCTGGTTACTAACGTAAACAGCATAGCTCGCGAAGGTGTATACGGGATCCTGGTCGATGGCGATGGCAACCTGATTGCCCACAAAGATCCCAGGTTGACCTTGAAGCCGGCGACAGAGCTAGCCGCTAACTTGACCAAGGTAGAAATCCAGCGGTTGGCCACGGCAGGGGAATCGGTACAGATGACCATCTCCGGTCAGGAGAGCATCGTCTACCTGGCCCCCATCCCCGGCTACGATTGGTATTTCGGCTTAGTCTATGACAAAGCCACCGCCTTTGCCGGGAGTGATCAACAGCTGTGGCAATCCATGGTGGCAACCCTGATCCAACTGTTAATTGTCGCCGGGGGAGCCGCACTCATCATCACGCGAGCCCTGCAACCTTTAGCCGCCATGGGAGATGCCGTCGCCGAACTGTCTCAAGGCCATGGAGATTTGACGCGACGCATCCAAATCAAGAGCGATGACGAAGTGGGCGCCGTCGCCCGCCAAATCAACCTGTTCATCGAGATGTTGCAAACCATGATGGCCGATATTGCCAATTCAGCCCACGAACTCGATGGACAAGCCAGGCAATCGCACAACCTGACGAGTCATAACGATCAAAGCCTGGCACGTCAGCAGTCAGAAATTTCACAGATTGCTACCGCCGTGCATGAGATGTCAGCCACAGCAACCGAGGTCGCAAGCAATGCCGAGCAAGCCGCCGCCGCGGCCCATGCATCATCTGAAAACTGCGAACATGGTAAACAGGTGATTGCCTGCAACCAGCAATCCATCACCAAATTGGCCGGGCAGGTGGAGCAGGCATCGAACATCATTCAAGAACTGGAGAAGAACGCCCAAGAGATCAACACCATCCTCTCGACCATTCAGGGAATTGCCGAACAAACCAATTTGCTGGCACTAAATGCGGCCATTGAAGCCGCTCGAGCCGGTGAACAGGGGCGTGGCTTTGCCGTGGTTGCCGATGAGGTTCGCGTATTGTCCAAACGCACACATAGCTCGACCGAAGAGATCCGCTCCATGATTGAAACCCTGCAACGCAACACCCAGCAGGCGGTGAACACCATGCATCAAAGCCAGCAATTGGCAAAAAACAGCGTGGATGATGCCCAAAATGCCACTCAAGCGTTGGAACAGATCACCCATGCCATCGGCGATATTTCGGATATGGCCACCCAGATATCCAGTGCCGCCGAAGAGCAACGAGCGGTAACCGATGAGGTTGGCCGCAACATCCAGGCCACCAAAGATGTCACCGATGAACTGAGCCTGGCCGCCAACAATGCCAATCAGCTTGCCGCGCAACTGAAAGACATTGCCGCGCGCATCAACGAGCAGGTCAACAACTTCCATGTCTAACCCCATCTCCCGGCGTCACTCGTCCTGACGCCGGGTTGTTTTGCCAGACATAATGCTCAATCTGCATCAATTTGATGTAAAACAATGCGTTATGAACATGCACCATCCACAATTGGCCGTGATAGCCTCAGGGGCCGCCACTCTCCGACATAAAGGAGAGTTGTTTCTCATTTTTGCTGCAAAGATTTACCTACACTTTTGCAACAAACGGCCCCCATCGGCACAAGTTTTTTTTCGTGGCCCAAGTGTCATAGCACCATCACAACCTAGACTGGTATATGCCAAGCGCTCGCCATCCGAGCCTGCTATGTATCTCTCTTCAAGGAGGCAGAAGTGGATATAGTTAAGACCGACGTTGCCATCGTGGGCGCCGGTGGAGGTGGCTTGCGAGCCGCCATCGCCATCGCCGAAGCCAACCCATCCCTCGAGATTGCGCTGATATCCAAGGTATATCCGATGCGTAGCCACACGGTAGCCGCCGAAGGTGGTGCCGCCGGTGTCGTTCGAGATGACGACAGTCTGGAAAACCACTTTAACGATACGGTATCTGGCGGTGACTGGCTCTGTGAACAGGACGTCGTACAAAACTTCGTCGAAAACTGTACCAAGGAGCTGGTCCAGCTCGAACACTGGGGTTGCCCCTGGAGCCGCAAACCCGATGGTAAGGTGAACGTCCGCCCCTTCGGTGGCATGAAGGTTCCCCGCACCTGGTTCGCCGCTGACAAGTCCGGCTTCCACATGCTGCATACCCTGTTCCAGACCTCCATCAAGTACCCGTCAATCAAACGTTTCGATGAGCATTTCTGTCTCGACCTGCTGGTCGAGGATGGCCGGGTGCAAGGGGTAGTCTGCTTCGACATTCAAAATGGTGTGACCCGCATGATCCAGGCCAAATCAGTGATCATCGCCACGGGGGGCGCCTGCCGGACCTACCGATTCAACACCAATGGCGGCATTGTCACCGGTGATGGTATGGCGCTCGCCTATCGTCATGGCGTTCCGCTACGGGACATGGAGTTCGTGCAGTACCACCCCACGGGCCTACCGGGTTGCGGCATCCTGATGACTGAAGGTTGCCGCGGTGAAGGTGGCATACTGCTCAATAAAGATGGCTATCGCTATCTGCAGGATT
>JAYRLO010000176.1:0-6270 GCA_041905215.1 Aeromonadaceae bacterium | reverse complement strand
GCTGAATCTGGTGTTGTTTGATGTGGACAGGTTCAAGTGCATCAATGACAGCCAGGGGCACCAGATCGGCGATCTGATCCTGCGCCAGCTGGCCAGCCTGCTGCAGACCGCGCTGAATTCCGGTGAGGTGCTGGGGCGCTATGGCGGGGATGAGTTTTTGCTGGTGTTGCCCGGGCGCGATCTGGCCAGCACCCAGGCGCTGGCCGAGCAGTTAAATCGGCTGGCCCGGCAACAACTCAATATCACGCTGAGTCTTGGGCTGACCGGTTTTGAGCCCCACGATACCGCGCGGGTGATGCTGCGCCGCGCCGATCTGGCCCTCTACCGCGCCAAATCCCAAGGTCGCAGCCAAGCCTGCATCGCCGACCCGCTGCCGGAAACCGAGGATCTAGCGAGCAACCCCATGCGTTGAACCCGACGGGTGACACACGCTGGCCAAAGTTCAAACCCGCTATTGCACCGAAGGATGCACCCGCTGCTGCTTCTTGTATTGGCTCGGAGTGACACCAAACTGCTGCTTGAACACGCGAGTGAGGTAAGCCTGATCGCGAAAGCCCGTCGCCGCGGCCGCCTCTTTGACACTGGCCCCCTGCTGCAACTGTTCCACCACCAGTTGCAGTTGCAGCTCGCGGAGATAGTCGCTGTAACTCAAGCCAAACAAGGAGTGCAGTTTGCGCTGCAGCGAGCGACTGCTCATCTTGAAGTGCTCGGCAAGCCCCTCGACCGACATCTGATCCTCACGCAGTAACTGGCAGCTGATGGTCCGCAGTTGTTCGCTAAACAACAGTTCGGCAGGCGGCAAATCGGGTGCCAACGGAGCGGCCAACGGAGCAGCCTGAATAGCCAACACATCCAGCGACAAGCTGGCATGCAACCACTGCTGCAATCGCTGCCGATTCTGTAGCAAGGCCTGTAGTCGCAGACGCAGAAGTGCAGGCTCAAAGGGCTTCTGAATATAATCATCGGCTTTTTGATGCCAGGCTCGTCGGCGACTGGCCTCATCGCTGAACACACTGCAGATGATGATCGGGATATGGCTGGTTTCCGCCGTCGATTTCAGCTCATCGAGCAGCGGATAGCAGTCGCCATCGGGCAGCTGTTGATCACAGAGGATTAAGTCAGGTAAGGCGTCACGAGCCGAGATCAAGCCGCCGCGGATCGATGACGAGATCAGGATCCGGTATTCACTGCTCAACCAGCCCAGCAGAAGCTGCTGCAGATCCGGATCGTCTTCAATCAGCAGCAGGAGGGGGGCATCATCTGCGGGTAACGGCACGGAAATGGGCTCCTGATGGGAGGACAACCAGTTGAGGCGAGTCCAGAGACAGGGCAGACGCACCAGCCACCCCTCGTCGCCCACCGCCTCTCCCGGCCGACTCAACTCGCCACCCTGCTGACGAATCTGCTGCTGCAACAGGCGAATCTCCAGATCATCAACCTTATCACTACGCCAAACCACAACATCTGAGCCAGAGCCAACGCCCCAGACTCGAAACACCAGTTGGCTCTGCTGTTCATCCAGGCAAAACGCTAGTTGGATCGTGCCACCAGACGGTATGCAACGGAGAGTTTGATCCAGTAAAATTCGCAGCAGGTTATCGAGCAGTTGGCTATCCAGAGTGACGGCGATATCTGGAACCATGGCGATATGCCAGCCGAGCTGCAGAGCCTCGGCTTGCTGGCGATACTGCTCCAGACGCGGCGTGAGCCAGGCCAGCAGAATCATGGTTTGACGCTCGGACCAGGCCGTCTGAGTCGACTGCGAGATCTGGATGAGCTGGCTCAACAAGCCTTGCAGCCGACAGACGCCCCGAGCCACCTGATCAGCGGTCTGCCACAGCGCTGAATCACTGGCGGCTTGCAAGGTTGCCAGTTGAGGACTCAGCAACATCAAGGATTCTCTCAGTTCACTCGCCAATCGGCCGTGACTAGCTTGCTGACTCGCCAGCTGCTGCTGAAGCTGCTGACTCTGCTCGTGCAGATGTGTCAGCGGGAGCACGCTCTGGTGACTGGGGCGGCTGAAAACCTTGCGCCAGTGATAACCAGCCCACAGTAGCAGAACACACAGCAAGGCTAGTGGCGGTACCCACCAGGAAGAGCGCCAGCTGCCCGCAGCCACCCAGATATCACACAGCACTGACGGCACCGTTGCGTCAGCCGTTCCAGACTGCAACTGGAAGCGATAATGGCCCGCCGGCAAGGCGGCATAACGGATGAAATTGGCTCCGGCAGGCAGCGGATGCCACTGAGTGTCCCATCCTCTCAACCGATAGCGATAACCGCTCTGCGCCCCCGTAGGTTCCGGAGTCTGAAAATAGAAGCTCAACTGACGCACGCTGGATTCCAGCTGCAGCACCAAAGGCTGGCGCGGATCGGGAGTCAGGATCCGTGGCGGCTGATCATCGATCTGCACGCGGCCCGACAACCTGGAAGTCGCTGCCGCTGTTGGCGTTGGTATGGCACCGTCAGAGGTCGTGTATTCCGCAGCTGCGACTGGCGATGTCTGCGCCCAGCCGTCCGCGGCCAACAGGCTGCTGTAGCTCGCCACGCCGATCAGGATCCACACCAACCATCTGCTCATCCCGCCATCTCCATCCCTTTCCGGTCCACATCATGGTGCAAACACTCGGAAAAAGTATCTTACATGGAGCTTTACGGCGGTTTTTTGATCTCCACCGGAGATTGTTTTGATGTGTAATTCATCAATAGCGAGGCAGGCACTGCTATTTCCCATCCGGCAATATTGGATTTTTACGCCAGCGATTATGACTATCACGCCATCTGCGTGATCTGGATCGTTTTTGCTCACATTCACGGTTTATCGATGAAAATGATTAAATCAATGTATCTATTCAATCGGCTGGCTCGGGTATTTCACCGTTGCAATATCCACGGAAATATAACCTCAGCGCCGCATCAACTTGTTAATGAATTATTAATTTTTCAGCATTTTTTAACAAGAACAAGGATGTTCTGGCCAATTTAGGCAATAAGGAAAACATACTGTCATTAGCGGCTGCCATCATCTGGTTTGTGGGTCGCAAACTCGAATCCAGACCAGGCCGTATTGTAATCGACAAAGAGAGCCAAGCTGAATATGAGATCAAGGCCAAGCACGACCTATTCTGGATCCCGTTCAAGTGGTGGGCCATTCCGTTAATTGCGTTGGGATTAACCTTTACCTTTGTATGAAGCATCTAAATAGATGCCAAACCGCAACCCAAGACTTAGCACCATGCAATAACCGGTGATACAGGGTGTAATCGCCTATATCTGACAGACAACGACTCATGGATGGTCATCATTGAAACCACAGATCGAATATGTATTTAACCTCAGCCGCCTCTATTTGCGCGGGCTGTTGATGCTGCTCTTGCTGGCGTTTGTCTTGGCCTTGGTGTTGCAGGCCATGAAGATCGACGGCTGGCCCATCGTTCAGGTGCTGATCTATGCCCTGGTATCAGGTCTGCTGATCTACGGGCCACTGAATCTCTATTTTGGCGTCTGGGTGCAATTCAGCCCCTTTGAGCTGGCGCGCACCCTGGTCAGTCTGTTGTTCGCCGGGAGCGGAATATCTCTGCTGTTCGAAGAGCCGGTGCCACCGATGAGCAGCGTTGTGGGTGGTGGCGGGATGACGCTGGTCTCCCTGCTGCTGGTGCATGGCTACTGCGTCTGGCGCACCAAACAGGCGGAAGCGGTTCACGATGTCAGCGCCGCGCCCGGTGCCAGCACAGCGTCTGATGTCGGTACAGTGCCAGGCAAGGCAGTGGCACAGAGCTCTGCCAACCATGCACCGGCCCCGTCGTCAGACCTCGAAGCCAATTCGAGAACCCTGGAGCCTAAAGTCACTACCTCAGCCAATTCCCAAGGCAGCCGTGCCGCCCGCGCCTTGGCCTGGTGCGAACGATTCCTGGGGGTAGCGTTGGCGCTCTGGCTCACAGCCCTGCTGATTGCCACCGCTATCCAACGCTGGAGTGGCCATTCCCTCGACCTGGTGCAGCACAGCTGCGCGGTGACCCTGCTGTTGGGGTTGCTCGGCTATGCCCCCATCAAGGCCATCCAACTCTGGCGCAGTCCCGCCGCCATCCGCATGCTGGACGCCGCCCGCGTGCCGCTGGCGGCTCTGTTTGGCGTTGCCGGTCTGCAACTGATCCAGGAAGAGAGCGGCAGTTTCTGGCCCTTTCTGATCGGCGGCCTTCTGGCGCCCTTGCTCGGATATGTGCTGTATCGCCGGAGGGCGGCGTGATCTCGTACCGCCAACGCCGTTCGTCCGGCACCGGGCTATTGCTTGGGTTGCTGGCGCTCAGTATCCCCGTCAGGGCCCAGATGCCGCTCAATGCCGAGCAATATCAGGCGGCCGTGGAGTACTTTCAGCAACACGCCCAGCCCTATGATCGCCAGCGCTTTACCGATCACCACGCCGATCCCAGATGGCAAGCCCAGCTTTATCTGCTGCTGGGCACCACACTGCTCAACGGCAATACCCAACTGGAAAGCGCCCGCCTGCTGCTACAGAACGCTCTCGACACCAAGCCCCCTCTCACGCCGGTCTCGCAGCGCGATGCCTCTATCCGCCTCGGGTTACTCGCGGAAAAACAACAGCAGTGGCAGCAGGCCGAACAGCACTATCGGCGAGCCATGGCGCAAGGCTCCGACATCGCTTGCAACTACCTGGGGGTCTCGCGGGAGCACCGACAGGACTACGCGGGCGCCAGAGCCATCTATGAGGCGTGTTTGCCCGAGCGGGCAACGCCGCTGCTGCTGCTCAATCTGGGCACCCTCTATTACAACGGTCTGGGGGTGGCGCAGGATCGGCAGCAGGGAGCCGAGTATTGGCAGCGCTCGTTTGTCGCCTTCCCCTACGATGCAGATACCAACTACAACCTCGGGATCTACCATCAGCAAATCCGGCACGATTGGCCTCAAGCCCGTTACCATCTGGCATTCGCCGCCCAGCTGGGCGATCGGCAGGTCGCGAGCAAGCTGCAGGGCGGACCGCTCCAGAATCAAGATGCCAGTGGCCAGTTTGCCGCCGAGTTGCAGCATCTGGATCGGGACCACTTCAATCTACTGCTGCATGAGCGGATCTTCTATCTGAGCCATCAAACTCGACTCGACGGCGAGGCGGACAAGGCCGGCGTCACCCTCGACCACTGTCCGGATGCCGCCGGATTATGCGTCACCGGCCCCTTGACGGCGGACAATATGGCGGAGTATCTGCGTCAGGCCTTCGCCGTTTATTATGTGGATGACGTTTTACCCCTACAGAAATTGCAGCTGAAGACATTGCTGAGCCAGGATACGGCCACACGCTCATTACCGGGTTCGCTATTAAAAATTAGCCGCGCTAATAATTTTTATAGCTTTCGCATCACTCCAGATAACCAGAACAGTTCGCTCAGCACTCAGAAATCCGTCGCCAACCTGACCGCTGGCAAGGTGCCATAATATGCATCTGATGCCACTGGATATCCGAATTATGGTGATGCGTGGAGCACTCTTGCTGCTTCTGTTCAATATCTTGTTGCCCTATGGCAAGGAGCTCTTGGGTCTCAACGCCCCCAGCCATTATAGCGGTACCCTGATCGACCATTATGTTGGCTGTGAGCTGCCGGATGGCCGGGGCTCCCCGACCACCCATTTTCAATTGCAACAGGGCGCAGCGATCATAGAATTTCGCTCCGATTGCCACCAGCAACTGGAGCAAGCCAACCATGGCGATCAAATCACCCTGATCGCCGAACCCCGTTCCGGAGTATTTGCAGTCCATCGTTTCGATATCTATGCCATCGAGATCAATGGTGTTAGCAAGATGAGTTATGAAGATGGGCAACGCCAGATCCATGACAAAAATATCGACGAAGCCAAGATGACCTTAATACTCCTGCTGCTCCCGATTTTTATTTTCTTGCGGCATTTTAAAAGAGATAAGAATCGTTAATTGCTTCACTCATCATCATTATTATTGGATTCATAATAGGAATTAAAACGAGGCATCACCATGGCACTCCGAATAAACTCAATAAAAGATCACCCGCGCTTGTTTGCACTTTCTATATTGTTGGTGATCGCCGTTTGTTTTCTCATCGGGTTGCTGATGAATGACGACGAGATGGACGTGCAGCAGTTCAGCTTTGCCACAAAAGAAGGGGTGCAATATACCATCACCATGGATCAAGACCCAGACAACCAATCGGGACGTCTTAATGTCCGACTGTTGACCTTAGATACCAGTTCGGCACCATTAATTTTCATGAAGTCGGTACATCT